>CBHWBX010000203.1:0-7659 GCA_966111935.1 uncultured Gemmatimonadaceae bacterium | reverse complement strand
TGCGGATTGTCGGCGGCGGCGCTCTCGACGTCGTCGAGCACCGACTGTTCTTCACCGGCCGCGGCGAGCCGCGCCGCGAGCAGGCGCAGCGAGTCGAGCCGCCGCTCGCCGATGATCCGCTCCGTCTCCTCGACGACGACGCACAGCATCCCGACGACATCACCGCTGTCGTCGCTCAACGGGCTGTACGAAAACGTGTGGTACGTCTCCTCGGCGTAGCCGCTCCGCTCGAGGATCAGCATCAGCGCTTCGTCCCACGTCGCTTCACCCGTCTCTAGGACGCGACGAATGCGCGGGCCGATGTCGCCCCAGATCTCCGCCCACACTTCACGCGCCGGCCGGCCGAGCGCCCACGGGTGCTTCTTGCCGAGCGTCATCCGCCCGTAGGCGTCGTTGTAGAGAAAGGTGAGCTCGGGGCCGAACCCCATCCACATCGCGAAGCGCGACGTGAGCACGATCCGCACGGCCGTGCGCAGGCTGTGCGGCCAGGTATCCATTGGACCGAGCGGCGTCGACGACCAGTCGAAAGCCTGGACGAGCCCAGCCATTTGATCGGCGGCGGGGCTCGCGGGATTTAGAGACTGCGTCATGTCGGGAGAGGCATCATTCGAGAGCGAGTCACAAACGTGCCCGTAATTAGCCGGAATCGTGCCCGACCGGACCGCACATCATCGGAGCCCATTGTTCCGACCTCTGTGCGCTTCCGCCAACGAGGCATATTTCAGGGATGCGTGTTGCCATTTTGACGATCTCCGACGCCGGCGCCCGTGGCGAGCGGACCGACACCTCCGGCCAGGCCGCCCACGATTGGGCGACCGCCCGTGGCTACGCGGTCGCCGCCCGCGCGCTCGTCCCCGACGACACGGTCGCGATCGTCCGACAGCTGATCGCGTGGAGCGACGCCGACGCCGCGGATCTCGTGCTCACCACCGGCGGCACCGGCCTCAGTCCGCGCGACGTCACCCCCGAAGCGACGCGCGCCGTGATCCACCGCGACGCGCCCGGCATCGCCGAGCGGATTCGCGTGCTGTCGATCGACCGCTTTCCGCGCGCCGCGCTCTCGCGCGGTGTCGCCGGTGTGCGCGGAAACACCCTCATCGTCAACCTTCCCGGATCGACCGGCGGCGTGAAGGACGGCCTCGTCGCGCTCGAGCCGATCGTCGATCACGCGATCGCCGTGTTGCGCGGCGGCCCGCTCGACCACGACGCGTCGTCGTCGCGCCACCTGAACGCATGAAAGTTCTTCTCACTCTGCAGGACGTCGAGCCGGCGGTGCGCATCAACGCGCTGCTCGAGCAGGAGGGCGTGGACACCGCGCTCGTCTCGCCGCTCGACGACATTCGCGCGGCGCTGCGCCGCGAGAAGCCCGACCTCATCGTCTTCTCCGGCGATCTCGCCGATCCGGCGACGCTCGCGATCGTGAAGGAGCAGCTCTGGCAAGGGGCCGCGACGGTTGGTCTCGCCGACGTCGGCGATCCCGCGCACCTCGATCGCCTGCGCACCCAGGGCTTCGTCGACATCTTCGTGAAGCCCGTCGTGCCGTCGGAAGTCGTCGGCGGACTGCGGCGCATCCTCGATCGCCGGCGGCTCCAGCGTCTCACCGGATTGATCGGCGAGAGCGAGGCGATGCGCGAGGTGATGGTGCAGGTCGAGCAGATGGCGCCCGTCTCGAGCACGGTGCTGATCGAGGGAGAGAGCGGCACCGGCAAGGAGCTCGTCGCGCGCGCGATCCATCTCCTCTCCAATCGCCGCGCGAAGCCGTTCATCGCCGTCAACGTCGGCGCGCTCCCCGAGACGCTGCTCGAGAGCGAGTTGTTCGGCCACGAGAAGGGCGCGTTCACCGGCGCCGCCGAGCGACGACTCGGCCGCTTCGAGCTCGCCGATACGGGCACGCTGTTCCTCCACGAGATAGGCGAGATCCCGCCGTCGACGCAGGTGAAGCTCCTGCGCGTGCTCGAGGAGCGCGAGCTGATGCGCGTCGGCGGCACGTCGCCGATCAGGGTCGACGTGCGCGTCGTCGCGGCGACGAATCAGCCGCTGCGCGAGCTCGTCGAGGAAGGGTCGTTCCGCACGGATCTCTTCTATCGGCTCAACGTGCTGCGCATCTATCTGCCGCCGCTGCGCGAGCGGCCGGAAGACGTGCCGATGCTCGTGCGCCGGTTCGTGCAGGACTACTCCGAGCGGCACGATCGTCCCTTCCGCGGCATCTCGGCGGAAGCGATGCAATTGCTGATGGACTATCAGTGGCCGGGCAACGTGCGCGAGCTGCGCAATCTCGTCGAGAGCATGGTGGTGCTCGCGCCCGACCACGAGATCCAGCCGGGCGACCTGCCGCGCCACATCCGCGATGGAGGGCATGCGCGCCTGCTGCCGGTGCACATCGGCCCGATCGTGCGCGGCACCGAGCGCGCGTCAGGGCGCGAGCTCGAGTTCATCCTGCGCAGCCTCGTCGAGCTCAAGCTCCAAGTCGAGGACCTTCGCCGGCAGGTCGACGGAAACCGTCATCCCGAGGTCCGCAGCACCGAAGGACCACTGTATCCCGGCGGCTACATCGGCGAAGCGCGCATCGCCAACGCCGCGCCCGCGGGCGCGCCGACCGCCGCGGCGATCGAGCCGCGGGATCAGGCGCCGCCGCCGAACGTCGTCACCGTGACGCCCGGGATGAAGATGGCCGACGTCGAGAAGGCGGTGATCGAAGCCGCGCTCAAGGAGACGCGCGGCAATCGCCGCCGGGCCGCCGACATGCTCGGCATCGGCGAGCGGACGCTCTATCGCAAGATCAAAGAGTACCGCATGCCGGAGTTCGAGTACTCCGAGTGACCGGCGCGCGCCGCGCCGGTCGCGCTCACCAGTAGTTGGTGCGGCGCGAGTCGGTGCGATGCGTCTCGGTGCTCCCCGCCTCGTAGGCGATCGCCGCCTCGACCTGGCCGCGCAGCCGCCGCCCTTCGCGGGCCAGGGCCGGCACGCGCTCGGCGACGAGGTTGGCGAGCGCCATCTGGCGATCGAGCGGCATCGCGAGCTCGCCGGCGCAGAACTGCTCGAGCATCGCAGGCGGGATGATCAGCAGCTCGGCGACATGGTCGCGCGGGAAGACGTTCGCGTCGACGAGCTTGACGAGCAGGCGCGCGGCGCTGGCGAGCCGCGGCTTCTTTCCACGTTCTGGTTCGGTCACTGCCGTGCGTAGTAGGTATCGATTGCCAGCGACACGAAGCGGGCGCGCTCGGTGTTCGCTTCGACGCTCGTGAGTCCGCGCCGGCGCGCCGACTCGGCGAGCGCTTGCTTGATCTCGATGAGCAGCTCCTCGGCGAGGAGGCCGTCGCGGTGCGCGCACCGGCAGAGGTCGCGCAGCGCCGACTTCACCGCAGCGCGATCGACGCGACCGTCGACGATCGACTCGCAACAGCGCGCGAGCGCTTCCGCGCGGGCGAGCGAGATGAACGATCCAGCGGGGGACTCGCTGTCGGCGTGAACGCGACAGTCGTCCGGGGAAGAGCAGCTCATACGTGACGCGCGCGGGGGCGGCGGGATGGAGAGGCGCGCGCCGGACGACAACGCCACGGCAACGCACTGCGTAATCTACCAGTTCCGCGGCGCGTTGCAATGGTATAACTCATTTTATTTCAATAACTTACGCGGTTTTATGGGTACGTATTCGCACGGATGTTTGTGCGATAACGTACCGTCTCAGGAGTCCAGTCGTACTCCGCTCGACAAATGGTCGATCAGCCGTGGAACGCCGGTGCTGTCGTAGGCGGCGCGGACGGCGAAGTAGCAGGAGCAGCTCGACAGCTCGAGTCGCGCGCGGTCGATGACGTGAATGTGCCCGCGCGTGTAGTCGATCAGCCCCGCCTCGCGCAGCCGCGCAGCGGCGACCGAAACCGATGCGCGGCGGACGCCGAGCATGACCGAGAGGAATTCGTGGGTGAGATGGAGCTCTGAGCTCGGCGTGCGGTCGTGGGTCGTCAGGATCCAGCGCACCAGCCGCTCGTCCACCGTGTGGACCGCGTTGCAGGCGGCGTGGAGTCCTATCTGGTTCATCCAGGCATTCGCGTAGAGGCGCAGCAGCCGCGCGGCGTCGGGGAAGCTCTGGGTCCATTCCTCGAAGCCGCGCCGTGGGAGGACCCACGCTTCGCCGTCGATCTGGACCGTCGTCTCGCCGGCGGCGCTCGGCGACTCGAAGAGAAAGCCGACGTAGAAGAACCCTTCCCAGCCGACCGCGCCCATTTCGGCCGTCTGGCCCTCGGCCGTCTTCGCGGCGACGGAGATACACCCCGACTCGGGGAAGTAGGCGTTCTCGATCGGCTGATGCGGCTTGGCGATTACGTCGCCGACGCGCATGTGGATGCGCATCGCGCGATGGAGGAGGGCGTCGCGCGCGTAGTCGGGGAGCGCGGCGACGAGCCAGTTGGAGATCGGTCTGTCTGGTGCGTTCATGTCGAGCTCGAGCCCGTTTCGAAAAATTCGGGGGGCGTTCACTCGCACGACCAGTGCCGTCGTTCTTGAATTGGTAGCCGAGGCGGACCATATTGACGCGCATCACGGATCCCGGTCGGAGTGAGCGACCGTGACGCTCAGCGCCGGGCGTCGTCAATCCCCGGATCATCCGCCCCGCCGCTGGAGCATTGCGTTGTCACTACCGGTCAACAACAGCACGCCGTCCGCCGATTCGAGCCTGATCGCGGGCAGCGTCCTTCCGATTCAGCGCGCCGAAGAGCTGCTGGGCACCCTGCCCGGCGTGATCTCGGCGCGGATCGTGGCCGGCGCCAACGGAGCGGTCGAAGAGATCCACATCCTGACGACGACGGACGTGACGCCGAAGCAGACCGTCCGCAACGTCGAGAGCGCGCTGATCGCGCACCTGGGGATGCGGGTGAGCCACAAGAAGATCAGCGTGGCGACGAGCGACGAGGGGCAGCGCACCGGTCGCACGACGCCGCCGCTGACCCTTCCGACGGCGGCGGCGAAGGCCGCGTCGGCGCAGCCGAGCGCGCCGGCGCCGGTGGCGCAGGGCCCGGCCCGGATCGAGCTGTCCCCGCCGACCGCTTCAGTGGGAGCGCCGAAGCGCCGAATCTATTTCGAGGACGTCGAGGTTCGCCGCAGCCGGACGAAGGGTGTGGCGTGCCGCGTGACGCTCCGGAAGGGGGAGCAGTCCTTCATCGGTGAGGCCGAGGGCCTGGAGAACGAGCGTCTCCGGGTCGAGCTGGCCGCCCGCGCCACCCTGGCCGCGATCCGACTCGCGGAGGGGGAGGAGCGGGTGTTGGCGTTGGAGGGGTGCAAGGTGCTCGACGCGTTCGACCACGAGTTCGTGTTCGTGGGCGTGACGACGCGGTCGGGGCGTGACAGCTCGCTGATGACGGGGAGCGCGGAAGTCCGCGAGAGCCCGGAGACGGCGAGCGTGCTGGCGGTACTGGACGCGACGAACCGGTGGCTGGATCGGTAGGCTGAGCGCTATCGCTCGGTCACGAGCCGCTCGGCGTCGCGAGCGGGATAGAAGTGAAGAGCAAGGCCGAGAACGCGACGCCGCGGCTGCTCGGTGGTAGAGAAGAAAGGTTGGTTCTCCCACCATTAGTAATCACAAACTAGACAATTAGAAAAAGACCCCCTCCCTCGCTGAAGCGAAGTCGAGCGGAGGACAATTCCGTCCGGAGTAGTTGAGCGGAGCTCACTTTGGAGCACACGGCAACGTGTGACTAGCAGTACCAAGGGGGTGACGCGAATGTTTGAATCCGTGATGGCCTTTTTTGCGGCTTGCAGCGGTTGGGTTAGCTGGGGCGCATAAGTGAGCGGCAGGGGGTCCGATTTAGCTATGCGAAAGGCAACAGGCGCTTATATCGGTTTCGTAGCGTTGCTCGCCGGGATTTTGATCTCGGTGCTCTATCGTGTCGAACCCTCTTTGCCGCCAGACCGAATGACAGCGGTGGCGCTTCTCTCCACGCTCGCCGTGTTGGCAGAGATTCTCGCGTTCCTTTTGCCACGCGCGACCCGCGGTTCGCTCGCGTTTGTCGCGTATCTCGCAATGGTAGTGCTGGTTCCCAATTGGGTTTCCGTTGTGGCAGTCCTCCTGGTGAAAGCAGTCACCGAGAGCCGCGCGCGAATTCCGGCGTACAAGGCAATTTTTAATGTGGCCCAGCACGCAGTCGGAATGTCCGCCGCAATTCTGGCGTATCGTGCCCTGGGTGGCGTCTCGTTCCTTGCGATCGTACCGAATTCCCTGCTGCACGTAACGCAGGTTGCGGGGCTGCCTGCTCTGGCGGCTTTTGTCCTTTCGTATTTGAGCAACGCGGTGCTTGTCTCGGCGGCTGTTGCGATCGACTCTGGCGCCCCCGCCATTGCGGTGCTGCGCGACCTCAAGCTGACGACAGTCGGTCTGGACTTACTTATAAGTCCGCCAATTTTTGTCTTTGGCTGGGTCTATGCCGCGTACGGTCCTATTGCAGCGGCAACGCTCTGGGTGCCGTTCCTCGTTATGCGCCAGGCACACAAAACGAACTTGGAACTGGCCCAAACGAACCGAGAGTTGCTTGAACTAATGGTCAAGTCGCTCGAAGCGCGTGACCCATATACGTCTGGTCATTCACGTCGAGTTCGACAATTCTCGATGACGATCGCTCGCGCGATTGGTTGCTCGCAATTGGAGGTCGAACAGATCGGGCGTGCCGCCTTACTCCACGACGTCGGCAAGATTCACGAGAAATACGCGCCGATCCTTAGTAAAACAGAACATCTGAGCCCGGATGAGTGGGCGACAATGAAGGAGCACCCAGCGGACGGCGCCGACTTAGTTGCGACAATGACAAAGCTCCGTGACATTGTCCCCTCGATTCGCCACCACCATGAGAACTGGGACGGAACTGGGTATCCCGATGGTCTGGCCGGCGAGCTGATTCCTCTAGCTGCGCGAATCATTCGTTTCGCTGATACGATCGATGCGATGACAACTCAGCGTCCGTACCGCTCACCGCTCACAGAGGCCCAGGTCAGGGCCGAGATCGTCCGGTGTCGCGGCACGCAGTTCGACCCGTCGATTTCAGATCGACTTCTTTCGAGTCCGCTCTGGCCATCGCTCTTCACGCCGCAGTTGCCGGCCGCCGCTTCGTTGCGTCTGACAGTCGTTACACAAGAAAAAGCACGTCTCGGCTGAACGCTCGGCGAGAATCTGCGGTTTGGGGTGGTGTCCAATCAGACGCGTCTGGTTGCGCGAAAATGAGCAGAACGGGCTCCCTCAGATCTAATACTGGACCAGATGCGGCTCTGGGCGCCTGGGGGGTTACGAAAGCTGCGGTTGTGATTTGCATCGTACGCTCGAGAGACACCTCTAATTGGTCGATAATTCGACTCCGCGTCTGGCGACGCGTCCAGAACAACCACTCGCGTCGGGGCGGATAAGCCTGCCGGATGGTTTCACCGGCCCGGGAGGCGACGGCTCTTAGCCGCGTATTGCCACAGGGATCCCGATCTCATCTGCCAGTAGGCGAAGAGGGCAGCTCAGTGGCATCCCTATCCTTCGATAGTCCGATAGATACTTATTGACGACGCGACGTGCGTCATCCGACGATCCCTCTAAATGAAGGATTCGTCCAAGAACCGCGATCTGAAAATCAGCCATCTCGCCGCTCTCATGGCCGGCCGTGAATTGATCGAAAATTCGCGTTTCAACTG
>CBHWBX010000202.1:0-7660 GCA_966111935.1 uncultured Gemmatimonadaceae bacterium | reverse complement strand
CGCCGCGTATTTCCCGAGCGGGTTTATGCCCCCAATTTCCGGTACGACACCACCCCAAAGACGACGATGCCGATCATGAGCAGCGTCGTCATGACCGGCCGTCGCACGAATACTCCCGTGAAGTTCATGCGTCAGACCTCGGGTCAGCCGGCGCCGCCACCACCGTTGCGCCGACCGGCACCAGCGTTGCCGCCGCCGTTGCCACCACCATTGCCACCGTTCGCACCATTGGCTCCGCCGTTGGCGCCGTTGCCGCCGCCATTGCCGCCGCGACGGCCGCGGCGCGCACCATTGCCGCCGCCATTGTCGTTCGCGCCGCGGATCTGGACCTTCGTGTCCGGCGTCAGACGCAGATGACCTTCCGTCACCACGCGGTCGCCGTCATGGATGCCGCTCGCGATGATCGCGAGACCGTCGGCGATACGCTCGACGACCACCGCGCGCTGACGCGCCGTATCCGCCTGGTCGACGACGTACACGTACGAGCCGCGCTGGCCGGTCACGATCGCCTGCTGCGGCACGACGAGCGCATTCTGCTCGTCGAACAGATGCAGCGACGTCGTCGCGAACTGCCCCGCCCACAGACGGCCGTTCGAATTGTCGAACGTCGCCTTCAGCTGGACCGTGCCCGTCGCCGTGTCCACCGCGTTGTCGATGAACGACAGCTTGCCGGCGAGACGCTCGCCCATGATCGCCGTCGTCCCCTGCTGCTGCACCGCCGCACCCGCGCCGGCACCGCCGTTCGCTCCGTTCGCTCGGCCCGCCCCGTTGGCGCCGCGCAGGCCGGCATTGGCGCCATTGGCGCCACCATTGCCACCCTGACGACCACCGCGACGGCCGGTGCCGTTGCCCGGCATGCCCGCCTGGCCATCGGACGGCTGCGCCATCGCCTCGGCCGCCAGCGAATCGATCGACGGCGACGGCGGCGCGATGCCGCCCGGAACCGCCGCGACCGGCAGACCACCCTGCGCGCCGTACTGCAACACCAGCGGCAGCTCCGACGACGGGATCGCGAAGCGCACGAGAATCGGACGCACCTGGTTGATCACGACGAGCGACTGGTTGCCGCCCGCGCGCACGAGATTGCCCTTCTTCACGAGCAGACCACCCGTCTTCCCCGAGATCGGAGCGCGAATGATCGTGTTGTCGAGATTGAAGCGCGCCTGCGCGACGTTCGCGCGATCGGCGCGCAGCGTCGCTTCGGTCGTCGCCGCCGTCGTCAGCGTCGCATCACCCTCCTGCTGGGTGATGACCTTCGACGACAGGAGCTGGCGCGTGCGATCGGCGTTCGCCTTCGCGTTCGCCCAGTTCGCGCTGTCGCGCTGCAGCACGGCCATCGCCTGCTCGTACGCGTTCTGATACGGACGCGGATCGATGTGGAACAGCGGCTGGCCCTGACGAACTTCCTGGCCTTCCTGGAAGTCGACGGACTGAATGATGCCGTCCACCTGGGAGAGGACCGAAGCGCTCTGCAGCGGCGTCACCACGCCGTTGGCTTCGATCACGTAGGGGACGTTCGCGCGGCGCGCCGGAACGACCACGACACTGGGGGCCGGACGCTGCATCCGCTCCTGCTTCTTGCTGCAGGCAGTCAGAGCAAGCGGAGCGAGCAACGCGGCGGCGAAAAACGGCAACGATGCGCGACGATCGAGAGAGCGCAAACCGGTCATCGGTGGGATCAGCGTGAGAGTACGGCGGAGGCGAGAAAACAAGCTTCGCAATCTAGTACGTCCAACTGGGTCAATGCGTTCGGAACTTGATGGAATCCGCGGCAGAGTCGAGTATTGGTCGACATTTCAAACCTGTGAGGTCCATTATGATTTCCTTGCGTCCTTGCGTCGCGATGGTGGTCCTCTCATCGCTCGCCGCGGCCGGCTCGCTTCAGGGCCAGGCCGTCAAGCGTCAGCCGGCCGGGACTCAGATCGCCGCCGCGCCGACTGAGCCGATCGAAGATCGCGCCGCGATCGTCCGGCTGGAAAACGGGTGGACCACCGCGCTCACCAAGCGCGACCGGACGTATTTCGATCGCGTCCTCGACCCGAACTTCATATATACCGAGAACGACCGCGTAATGTCCCGCGCTCAGGTCATCAGCGACCTCATGACCGGCGGCGACATCGTCACCTCGGCGGGCAACGAGGATATGGTCGTCCATATGTTCGGGACGACCGCCGTGGTGACCGGAATCCTCCACGCCGGCGGGAAGTCGGGCTATCGCCCATTTCTCCGCCGCTACCGGTTCACCGACACCTGGGTCAAAAAAGCGGACGGAACCTGGCAGATCGTCGCCGCCCAGGACTACCTGCTGCCGAGCCGTCCGTGACGCCTAGTCTAATTTAGACTAGATCGCGGGATGTAGACCCGACGGCAACCGAAGGTTGCGAAAGCTGATTCGATCCCATTCTTTTTCTGTCCGAATTCCGTCGAATCACCGAGCTCGGCTAGCTCGCGGTATTCGCCTTGCAGGGCTCGACCGTAGCCACCTCAATCCCCCCACGTCTGGCCTTGTCCCCGAAGCGACGGAAAACATCGCCGCCCCCAACGAATCCGGGCGCGCCGGAGCCTGTCATCGAAACCGAAGGCGCCGGCACTGAGACGCTGGATCCCCGCAGCCCGGCGGCGCTCGTCGCGTCCGGTGAGATGCATCGTCTCCTCGTCGAGAGCGTGCAGGATTACGCTATCTTCGCGCTCGATCCAGACGGGTACATCCTCAGCTGGAACCCCGGCGCCGAGCGCTTCAAGGGCTACAAGGCCGACGAGATCATCGGCAAGCACTTCTCGATCTTCTATCCGCGCGAGCTCGTCGCCGAGGGATTTCCCGAGTTCGAGCTGCGGACCGCCGCGAATACCGGGCGCTTCGAGGACGAAGGCTGGCGTATCCGGAAGGACGGGACGCGCTTCTGGGCGAACGTCGTCATCACGGCGCTGCGCGACAAATCGGGCAGGCTCGTCGGCTACGCGAAGGTCACGCGCGATCTCACCGAGCGGCGCGAAGCGGAAGAAGCGCTGCGCGAGAGCGAGCAGCGCTTCCGTCTCCTCGTCGAGGGCGTGAAGGACTACGCCATCTTCATGCTCGACCCCGACGGCCGCGTCACCACCTGGAACGACGGCGCCGAGCGCATCATCGGCTACCGCGCGAAGGAGATCATCGGTCAGCACTTCTCGCGCTTTTATCCCGAGGAAGACAAGGCCGCCGACAAACCGGCGCGCGAGCTCGAGATCGCGAACCGCGTCGGCGATTACGAAGAGGAAGGATGGCGCGTTCGCAAGGACGGCTCGATGTTCTGGTCGAGCGTGCTCATCACAGCGATCCGCAACAAGGCCGGAGAGCTCGTCGGCTACGGCAAGGTCACGCGCGATCTCACCGAGCGCCGGGCCGCCGAGCAGAAGGCGATCGAGGACGCGCAGCGCGTCGCCGCCGAAGAAGCCGCGCGTCGCGAGGCGGAACGGCGCGAGACCGAGCTCCGCGAGCTCACAGAACAGCTCCGCCGGCGTACCGCCGAGCTCGAGCGGCAAACGCAGATCGCCGAAGAAGCGCGCATCCGAGCCGACGAAGCAAACCGCGCCAAGGGCGAGTTCCTCGCCTCGATGTCCCATGAGCTCCGCACGCCGCTCAACGCCATCGGTGGCTACGCCGACCTGCTCTCGATGGGGCTGTCCGGTCCGGTCAACGAACAGCAGACGGACCAGCTCTCGCGCATCAAGCGCAGCCAGGAGCACCTGCTCGGCATCATCAACGACATCCTGAACTTCAGCCGCATCGAAGCCGGCCAGATCACCTACGACATCCGCGACGTGTCGATGCACGACATGGTCGAAGCGGTGACGCACATGATCCTGCCACAGGCGACGGCGAAGGGCATCAATCTCGACACCAGGGAATGTCCCCCCGAGATCGTCGCCCGCGGGGATCGCGCGAAGATCGAGCAGATCATCCTGAACCTGCTCTCCAACGCGGTGAAGTTCACGCCGCGGAAGGGGTCGATCCATCTCTCGTGCGGTGTCGTCGAAGACCAGGTGCTGCTCGAGGTCCGCGACACCGGGACCGGAATCCCCAAGGAAAAGCTCGGCGCGATCTTCGAGCCGTTCGTCCAGGTGGGGCGCACGCTCACCAACACGCCCGAAGGCGCGGGGCTCGGCCTCGCGATCAGCCGCGACCTTGCCCGCGCGATGCACGGGGACATCAGCGTCCGCAGCACCGTCGGCGTCGGCTCGGAGTTCTGCGTCACCCTCCCCCGCGCATCTCGGTGATCCGGCCGCGGCCGTAGAACGGAATCGTTCAGTTCGGCCCGGTGATTGCCCTTCTCCGGGGCAACATGACTTTTCGCCATTCCCGATTCGCGCTGCTGCTCACGGTGGTCGCCACGACTGCCGTCGACGCGCAAACCGCGACCGCTTCTGTTTCTCCGGCGCCGGCGGTGTTCTCGATCGGCCAGCCGCCGCAGTGGCAACTCGACGCGAGCGCGCTCGGTCTCGTCCATCCGGGAGATGACGACGGCTCACTGCGGCTCGTCGCCGGTGTCCGCCGTCCGATTCTCAATCCGCTCACCGGGCTGCTCGCCGCGCGCGCCGAAGCGTATGCGACGCTCGGCTCGCCGACCGCGGGCGTCCGCGCCCTCGCCGAGACCCAGGCGCTGGGCCTCGCCGCCGGCATCGACTGGTCGCCGGCCGATCATCGGCTCGCGACGCTGCTGCGCTTTCAGACCGCGGTTCGCCGCGGCGGCATCCTCGGCCGCGGATCGATGGTTCGCGTCGACTGGCTGCCCGCACTCTCGAGCGTCGGCGTCGGCCTGTCGGTGCCCGTCGGGTATGCGCTCGCCGGGAGAACGCGTCCGCACACCACCGCGGTTTCGCTCAGCACCGTCCGTCCGACCGACGGCGGCGCACCCGCGCGCGCATCCGATGCCGGTGAGCTCGGCGACGTCGTCGCCACCCTTACCGCGTATTCGAACGCCTATTCCAGGCGCAGCGAAGCTGCGATCCGACGCGACGCACGTGGATACGTATCGACGCTCGCCCGCTACGACTCGCTGCTCCGCCGCTCCTTCTCCGCCGCGCTCGGCAACGACGCCGCCGGCGCGCACGCCGCGCGTCTGGCGCGGCAGGTCGTGTTCGATCAGATCCTCGTCCCGATCGATTCGCTCTTCGGCCAACCGAAGGCCGACGGCGACGCGCTGCGCCCGCTCCGTGCCGCCGCGCGCGCGACGTTCTCGCGCGTCCTCGTGGATTCGCTGCGCGCTGCCGATGCCGCACGCGATCGCGCCCTCGCGAGCTTCGACGCATGGACCGGCGCGATCGGCGATTCGTTCGATGCGTTGAACCACGACGCCGGAGATTCGCGCGTCGTGTGGCTGCCGCTCGACTTGGCGCTCACGTCGGATCGCTACGACGATCAGGCAGAGGTCGACTCGCTCGTCGCGCGAATGGTCGGCCATCCGTTCACCGATCAGAACGCCCTGACCTATCTGCGCAGCGCCGATCTCCCGATCGAGATGGCCCGATCGATCTACGCGGCGCGCGATTACCACGTGCTCTGGACGCACGATTTCACGGGCCGCCGCGAGAACGGCGCGATCGACAACGTTGCGTACGAGATGGTCGCCGACGCCTATCTGCCCGCGCTGACCGCCGCGGTGAAGCGCTACGACAGCACCGGCGTGCTGCCGACCTACGTCATCCTTCAGGATCAGTTCTTCTACGAGCCGCGCGGCAATCGCCTCTGGATGAACATCCTCGAATCGCCGCTCACGACGTCGATGTCGCTCCCCGGCGACGAGGCCCAGCGCGAAGCGCATCTGCGGCAGCGGCAGGACGAGCTGCGTGCCGCGGTCGCCGCATCGGTGCGGCTGCAGCGCGACGCGCGGGCGAGCGGCAACGCCGCGCGCTGGCTCGGCGAGCGCGTGAAGGTGAACGTGAACATCGTCGAGCCGAGCGACTTCTCCTTCCGCAGCAGCCACATCATCCCCAACGTGACGTTCACGCCCGACAACGTCATGCGCGACCATCGCAAGATCGTGATGTACGATCTCAACGAGCGTGACCCGTATCGCGGCGCGATGCTCCTCATGGGAGTCGGCGTTGGCGAGCATTACGCGAGCGCGACCTGGGAAGATCGCGGCTACCGCGTGCGCGGTCCGGCGACGCTCGACGCCCGCCGCGCGCTGCGCGAGACGCTCCTGCGCAACGGCTTCACCGAGGATCGCATTCCGATCCCGCTCCGCGCCGTCGAGAGCGTGAAAGCCACCGAGCAGGCGAGCAACACGCGCGCGTACGTCGGGCGCGCGATCCAGGTGCAGAACGAGGTCGGCTTCGCGCAGAAATCCTCATCGGTCGCGCGCGCGCTCATGTACGATCTCGCGCTCCCCGGCAGCGTCATCATCGTCCCCGACCCGATGTGGCTGAGCGACGCCTGGGCCGGGATGCTCGCCGGCGCCGCGGCGCGCGGCTGTCGCGTCTACATCGTCGCTCCCGCGGCCGCGAACGCGCCGAGCCCACAGTCGCCGCTCATCGCGGTTCAGCATGAAGTGATCGGTCGCCTGCTCGCGCTGCGCACGTCGCTCGGCGACCCGGTGCGCCGCGCGAACGGGGATCTGCGGATCGGCATCTTCGCCGCACAGTCGCAGATCGACGACCCCGCGGCGCGCATCGACGAGATCCGCGCCGGGCTGCGCGCGGCCCCGTGGATTCGCGACGTCATTCCCTTCGACGCGCACGCACTGGCCGTGCTCGAGCAACCGACGGTCGTCGCCGCGACCACCGACGGCTCGACGACGCTCGCCCGCGACATCAAGCCGCGCGCGCCGCAGCTGCATCAGAAATCGCAACTGGTTGCCCGCCCGGGCGCGATCGCCGCGCTGCTCGCGCAGCCGGGATGGGAGGACGCGATCCGTCGCTCGCTTCAGGCCCAGGCGCAGCAAACGGCGAAATTCGCCGACCAGCTCGGGTACACCAATCCGGACGTCGACACCACCGCCGCGCGCAGCAACGATGCGATCCTCCGCGGCTACGAGCAGCGGATCCCGGCGGCCGAGCGGCGGCGCGTGAGCTTCTACTTCAGCCTGGGCAGCCAGAATCAGGACCCCCGCGGGATCGTCTCTGACGCGGAGGCGACTCTGATCGTCTCTGGTGTGCAGGCGTCGGTTGGCCTGGTGGATCTGTTCACGCTCATGGCACGCAGCACATGGATCTCGAACACGGAAGAGCTGGAGCGGTACGTCCCGCGCCCGTCCGGTTGGATGCGGTGGGTCGCTTGGAGGCTGCGGAGCACCTTCTAGCGCCCGCCCCCGAATCGTCGCGCCGCACCGCCGGCCTCGCGCTCTGGCTCGCCGTCATCGGCGGCCTCGCGACGCTCCTCGTCTCCGTGCGGATCGCGCAGCACCGGGCGGAAGTCGGATCGATCGCCGGCGAATGGATCTATCCGTACTTCCGCGAATTCACGCCGCTGCTGCTCCTTCCTGCCCTTGGATCGCTGGTGTTGATCGCCGCCGTTCGCGGCGCGCTCCGGCTGATCGATCGCGCCGAGTGGAGCGCCGTGGCGCTCGTGACCGTAGCGGGCTTCGCGCTCCAGCTTCCCCTGCGCGTGTTTGCCTCCGCGCCGCTGGGCGCTATCGTCGCGAGCGCGCGCGCGGACGGATTCTACTGGTCGGCACGTCGGGTCGGC
>CBHWBX010000201.1:0-7733 GCA_966111935.1 uncultured Gemmatimonadaceae bacterium | reverse complement strand
GTACGCACATGCGTCGCCATGGAACAGATTGAGGAGCTCGTCGGCCAGCGCGTCATCACCGCCCGTGTTGAACCGAATCGCCTCGGCGTCGAACACCGGCACGTCGGGCTGAGTGATCGTCGACGGAGCGGGCGCCTCAGCGACCGTCGTCGACGTGAGTCGCGTGATCGTCTCCATGAGCTCGGCCACGCGGAGCGGTTTCGCGACGTAGGCGTCCATTCCCGCGGCGAGGCACCGCTCCCGGTCTCCGCTCATCGCGCGCGCGGTCAGCGCGATGATCGGCGTGTGCACGCCGGTTTCGCGCGACCGGATGATCCGCGTCGCCTCGAGGCCGTCGAGCTCCGGCATCTGGATGTCCATCAGCACGAGATCGAATGCGCCCGGCGTCCACAGCTCGACGGCTTCACGCCCATTCGTCGCCACGGTCGTTACGGCGCCGCGGCGTTCGAGCAGCGCGATCGCCAGGCGGCGGTTCACCGCGTTGTCCTCGGCCAGTAGAACACGCAGCGGCGTCGTGCCCGCACCAACCGATTCGCTGCGAGGATAGCGCGTCGCAACGCGCGCGTCGGCCGCTGTCGCCGAGCGGCGCAGCAGACGGCAGATCGCACCGCGTAGATCCTCCGAGTGCACAGGCTTGGTCAGATACAGATCGATGCCGATCTCCCAGCAGCGACGAACGTCGTCGTGGAACGTCGCCGAGCTGAGCATCATGATCGCAGGCTCGCCGCATGCCTCATCCGCGCGCACCCGCTCGACGAGTCCAAAGCCGTCCATCCCCGGCATCTGGGCGTCGACGATCATCAACCGGAAGTGACCGCGTCCCATCTGCTCGTGTCGCAGCAGCGCGAGCGCCGCTGGACCGCTGTCGACGACGGTCGGCCGCATGCCCCAGCGGCCGAGCATCCCCTCGAGAATGGCGCGATTGGTCGCGTTGTCGTCGACGACGAGCACCGGGACGCCGGTCAGGTCGAGCGATTCCGCAGCGGGATCCTCGGCGGGCAGATTCGCCGTGTCGAACGTTGCCGTGAAGTAGAACGTGCTTCCAATCCCGGGCTCGCTCTCGAGCAGGATGCTGCCGCCCATCAGCGAGACGAGCCGGTTCGCGATCGCGAGTCCCAGGCCCGTGCCTCCATGGGTGCGCGTCGTCGATGCATCGGCCTGCGCGAACGCCTCGAAGATCGATGCCTGCTTGGACGGATCGATTCCGACACCGGTGTCCGAGACACTGAAGCGCAGCGAGACGCGCCCATCGACCGCGGCCGCATTCCCGACACGTACGACGACTTCGCCATGCTCGGTGAACTTGACCGCGTTGCCGACGAGATTGACGATCACCTGCCGCAGCCGTCCGGCATCGCCGACAATCGCTTCCGGCACGTCGGGATCGACGCGAAGGGCGAGCTCCAGCCCCTTCCGATGCGCGCGAATGGCCAGGCCCGTGAGCGTGTCCTCGAGCGTCTGCGCGAGTCGGAACGGCGACGCGTCGAGCTCCATCTTCCCGGCTTCGATCTTCGAGAAGTCGAGAATGTCGTTGATCACCGTCAGCAGCGATTCGGCCGACGTGTGCGCGATCTCCAGGTACTCGCGCTGCTCCGGCGGAAGCTCGGAGTCGAGTGCCAGCTCGAGCATGCCCATGACGCCGTTCATCGGCGTACGGATCTCGTGGCTCATGTTGGCGAGGAAGTCGCTCTTCGCCTGGCTCGCGGACTCCGCCGCTTCGCGCGCGGCGCGCTGCGCCTCGGCGACCTGTCGCAACTCCGTCACGTCGGTCCACCAGCCGATGAACTCCGGCGCCTTTCCGTCGGCATTCGGCACGAGCCGCAGCTCACCGTCGAACCACCGGTACTCGCCGTCGGTGCGGCGAATGCGGAACGGCGTCTTCACGCAACCGTGCGCGGTCGCGGTGTCGATCCCGGCGAACATCCCGGGGATGTCGTCCGGATGTACCATCTGATGAAACAGCGTGTCGTCGGCGATCCACGCCTCGGGATCGACGCCGAGATGGCGCTCGATGTTCTTGCTGACGTACGTGCACTTGAGCGTCGGCGACGTGGCGAGGTGAAAGACGATCGCCGGCCCCGACTCGAGAAGGTGGTCGAGATGCTCGGCCCACGAACGCTGCCGCTGCTCGGACGCGCGCAGCTCGATCTCCGTCGCGCGCTGCGCCTCGATCAGGCTTCCGAGGCGGGTGCTCATCTTGTAGACAGCCGAATACAACGCGCCGATCTCATTGACGGCGCGGCGGCGGGGCGCTTCGACGTCGAAGTTTCCCGCCGCGATCGAGGCCGTCGCGCGCCGCAGCTCGACGATCGGCGCGACGATGACTCGGCTCAGCGCCATGGCTGCGCCGAGGCCGGCGATGAGCGCAAGGATGGCGAGCCCGCCGAGGACCATGCGAACCGCCTCGGCGCGCGCGGCAATCGTGCCGAGATCGGCGCGCAGCGCGGCGAGCGCGAGATCGGGAAGGGAATCGACGGCGCTGTTGGCCTCCGTCGAAAACGCCGCGAAGATCCGGCGCAGCGCGGTCGCGCGTGCGACGGGATCGCCATGGGCCAGCGCTCCGACCGAATCATTCAGCTGGCGCGCCGTGTCGAGCGTCGCGAGTGCGCGCGCCAGGAGCGGCGGTTCATCGTCGCGCGTGTAGTCGCTGGCGAGCACGGCACCGGCGTTCGCCGCGCGGGTGAATGCCCGTCTGCGGTCGCGCTCGGACGAGGTGCCGGCGCGCTCGCGAAGAATCACATTCGCGACGTTCTGATAGGCACGCGCGAACGCCACCGCGTCGCTGAGGCGCGTCCGATCGAGGTCGAGGTCATCGAGCGTTCGCGCCGCCCGTCCGCCAAGTGCGAGGCGCAGCACTCCCGTTGCCTGCGCGGAGAGCGCGGCCACCCCTTCATCGACCTGCCCGGCTTCGTGCCGGACTCGAATCGTGATCGCGGGCAGGGCAGAGTCGCTGGCGATGTCTTCGGCGCGTACGAGCAGCGATTCGGCGGAGGCGAACCGTTGCTTGCGTCCAAGGACGATCGCGCTGTCCGCGAGCATGGTCGATCTGGCCACGGCGGCGCGGGCGAGCACGATCGGCGCGGTCGAATCAGCCGCGTCGCTCTGAGGCTCGACCGGCAATGTCGTCGTGGCATGCGGACCATTCGGCGCGACCTGCGCCCGCCCACTGTCGGGGAGGGGCTGGTCATCCGACGCCTCGTTGAGCTCCAACTTCGCCAGAGTGAACGCGGCCGTCTGGAGCTTGCGGCTGAGCGCGTTGGCATAACCCTGAACGGTGACGTACGCGGCGCCGTCGCTCTGAAGCTGGTCGACGCGGCTCGTGAAGTCGTGAGCCGTATCAAAGGTGGAAAGAACCAGTACCAGGCACAGAGCGAGCGGCGGCGCTACGATCAGCAGGTACCATGTTTTCAGTTTCATGGCCCATGGGAAAGGCAGTAGCCATGCCCCATGCCGACCGCCTGTTTGGCGGGCTGGTCCTTTCATGTAAACTATTGTGTAATTATCGCTTACATCGTTCTATCGGCGCCGATGTATTGTCTCGGAGCCCGGCTGAGAGCTAGGGCCGGTGAGCCGCCCGGCCCATTCGACCCGGTCCAAAGGGCCGGGTAGCCCTACGCCGTGGCCTCGGCGTCCGGATCGCTTGCCGGCGCGGTCCACTTCTTCCGCAGCGTCCGAACGCCGAGCCCCAGGAGCGCGGCGGCATGTGTCCGGTTGTTGTTCGTCACCTCGAGCGCGCGCGCGATGAGCGCCGCCTCGGCGGCGGCGATGTCGAGGGTCGGCAGCGTGATGGCGCCCGGACTGGCGTCAGGAGCCGCCGCTACCGGCTGCGATGGCGCCAGACCGTTTCGAACCGTGTCGAAGGCGCTGGCATCGAGCGTCGAACGGTCGGTGAGCAGGACTGCCCGCTCGACGGCGTGCTGGAGCTCGCGCACGTTGCCCGGCCAGGTGTAACGCTGCAGCAGCTCGGTCGCTTCGGGCGTGATTCCGTCGACGCGTTTCCCATTCTCCGCGGCGAAGCGCGATGCGAAGTGCAGCGCGAGTGCCGGAACGTCGACGATGCGATCCCGCAGTGGCGGCACGAGAATCGGAACGACGTTCAAGCGATAAAAGAGATCGCGGCGGAAGTGGCCGCGCTCGACCTCGGCGCGAAGGTCTCGATTCGTCGTGGCGATGACGCGCACGTCGACCGTGACCGTCGCCGATCCGCCGACGCGCTCGAACTCCTGCTCCTGGAGAACGCGGAGGAGCTTTGCCTGAAGATCGACGCGCATCTCCGAGATCTCGTCGAGCAGGAGCGTGCCGCCGTCGGCCCGCTCGAACGCGCCCTCGACACGCTTGATCGCGCCGGTGAACGCGCCCTTCTCGTGGCCGAAGAGCGCACTCTCAATCAACCCTTCGGGAAGTGCCGCGCAGTTGAGCCTGATGAACGGCTTGCCGCGGCGATCGCTTCGCTCGTGAATCTCGCGCGCGAACAGCTCCTTGCCCGTTCCCGACTCTCCCTCGAGCAGCACTGTCGCACGGCTTCGCGCCGCGGCCGCGACGAGGTCGAGCGCGCGACGCAGCATCGGGGCATTCCCGAGTATCCGTCGTGCGCCGCGTTCCTCGGCGATGGCGGCGCGTAGCTCTTCGAGCTCGCGTCTCGCCTGGGCGAGCGCGAGCACTTGCCCGATGCGGTGGCTCAGGTTCGCCGGGTCGTACGGCTTGACGAGATAGTCGTTCGCTCCCGCGCGAATCGCCTCCATCGCATGGTCGATCGAGGCGTAGCCGGTGAGCATGATGACCGGGGTGTCGTCACGCTCGGCGCGCAGCATGCGCAGGAACTCGAGGCCGTCGATGCCCGGCATCTGGTAGTCGGACATGACGAGGTCGAACCGTTCCTGTCCGAGCAGGTGCAGCGCGGCGCCCGCGTTCGGCGCCGCCACGACGGTGTGCCCGGCCCATTCCAGGACTTTCTGAAGGGAAGTCAGAACCGCGGGTTCGTCGTCGACACAGAGGATGCGCGCCATTCCGGTCATAGCAAACGCCGGGCGCACGCGGCGTCAAGAGCGGCCACCGTACGCTGTCACTACCGTCGCCTCGTCTGTACGCTTTCGGACCGTGTGCGAACTCTCGTACCTTACCGGAAATGGCAACGCTCTCACCCATCTGGACTCCGACGCCCGCGCAGATCGAGCGCGCGAATCTCACGCGATTCATCGCGCAGGTGCGCGCGCTCGGTGGCAGCGCCGCGTCGGTGGTGGATTACGACTCGCTGTATCAGTGGTCGGTCGCCAACCTCGAGCTGTTCTGGATCGAAGTCCGGCGCTTCTGCGGGCTCGTCGTCGGTCCACCGGATCCGGCGATCGCCTGTGAGCGGCCGCTGATCGGCCGCGCGCGCGTCGCGCCGCCCGATCCGGAGCTCGGGCCGAAGTGGTTCGTCGGCACGCGGCTCAACTTCGCCGAGAATCTGCTGCGCTACGACGACGATCGTGAGGCGATCGTCTTCTGGAACGAGCGCGGCGCGCAAGGCCGACTGACCTTCCGCGAGCTGAACGAGGAAGTCGCGCGCGTCGCCGAGGGGCTGCGTGCGCTCGGCGTTCGCGTCGGCGATCGCGTCGCCGGCTTCCTGCCGAACCTTCCTGAGACGGTGATCGCGATGCTCGCGACGACGAGCATCGGCGCGGTGTGGTCGTCCTGCTCGCCGGACTTCGGCGTGAACGGCGTGCTCGATCGCTTCGGACAGATCCAGCCGCGCGTCCTCTTCTGCGCCGACGGCTATCGCTACGCCGGCCGCGAGATCGACTGCCTGGCGCGCGTGCGCGAGATCGCCGAGCGGATTCCGGAGATCGAGAGAATCGTCGTCATTCCGTACCTCTCCGCGCAGCCGGATCTCGCCGGCATTCGCGACGCGGTCGTCTGGAGCGAGCTCGCGCCGCCGGCGTCGCGAGGAAAACCGGTGTTCGAGCACCTGCCGTTCGATCATCCGGTGTACATCATGTACTCGTCGGGCACGACGGGCCTGCCGAAATGCATGATCCATGGCGCCGGTGGAACGCTCCTCCAGCATCTCAAGGAGCTCGTTCTTCACACCGATCTCACTCGCGATGATCGAATCTTCTACTTCACCACCTGCGGTTGGATGATGTGGAACTGGCTCGTGTCGAGCCTTGCCGCCGGCTCGACGGTGGTGTTGTACGACGGATCGCCGCTCATTCGCCGCCGTCCGATTCTCTGGGACATGGCCGCCGACGAGCGGATCACCGTGTTCGGTACTAGCGCGAAGTGGATCGCCCTCGCGGAGAAGGAGGGGCTGCGGCCGCGCGAGACGCACGATCTGAGTGCGTTGAAGGCGATCCTCTCGACCGGCAGTCCGCTCGCCGCGCACAGCTACGACTACGTGTACTCCGAGGTGAAGCCCGACGTCCGCCTGAGCAGCATCAGCGGCGGCACGGACATCGTCTCCTGCTTTGCGCTCGGCAGTCCGATCAGTCCGGTGTACCGCGGCGAGCTGCAGGTACGCGGGCTCGGAATGAAAGTCGAGGTGTTCGACGACGAGGGACACCCGGCCGTGGGTGAGAAGGGCGAGCTCGTGTGCACGGCGCCCTTTCCGAGCATGCCGGTCGCATTCTGGAACGACCCCGACGGCGAGAAGTATCGCGCGGCGTACTTCGATCGCTTTCCGAACACCTGGCGGCATGGCGACTGGGCCGAGCTCACCCCGCGGGGTGGGATGATCATCTACGGCCGCAGCGACGCGACGCTCAATCCCGCCGGCGTCCGCATCGGTACCGCTGAGATCTATCGTCAGGTCGAGCAGCTGCCGGAGGTCGTCGAGAGCATCGTCATCGGCCAGGAGGTCACGACGGATGCGGGAACCGACGTGCGCATCGTGCTGTTCGTGCGTCTCGCCGACGGGCTCGACCTCGACGAAGCGTTGAAGGAGCGTATCCGCGCGCAGATCCGCGTGAATGCGAGCCCGCACCACGTGCCGAAGAAGATCATCCAGGTTGCCGACATCCCGCGCACGATCAGCGGCAAGATCACCGAGCTCGCCGTCCGCGACGTGATCCATGGCCGGCCGGTGAAGAACATCGACGCGCTCGCCAATCCGCAGGCGCTCGAGCTTTTCCGAAATCTGCCGGAGCTTGCGTCATCGTGAGCGCGTAGCGGGAAGGGGGCCGTGCTCGCGTGGCACAAAGTATACAGTATACCTTGCCTGAATCGGCCCTCAGACCCTTGGCACTCGCTTCACGCCGTCTCTAGCATTTGGAAAGAGGATCACCGGTTCGATCTCCGGAGACTGAGAGATGGCGACGCAGACCATGCCCGTCGGAGCGGAAGCTCACGACACCTTTCCGATCAACGGCACCGACTACGTGGAGTTCTACGTCGGGAATGCCAAGCAGTCGGCCCACTATTATCAGAGCGCGTTCGGATTCCAGCTCGTCGCCTACCGCGGCCCCGAGACGGGCACGCGCGATCGTGCGAGCTATCTGCTCGTGCAGAACAAGATTCGCCTCGTGCTCACGTCGCCGCTCGGACCGGACGGCGAGATCGCCGAGCACGTGCGCAAGCACGGGGACGGTGTGCGCGACATCGCGCTGTGGGTCGAGGACGCGCGCGACGCCTACGAGAAGGCGATCGAGCGCGGCGCCCGGTCGGCATACGAGCCGCGCGTGATCCGCGACGACGACGGCGAGGTCGTCGTCGCCGGCATCCGGATCTACGGCGACACGATTCATTCGCTCATCGAG
>CBHWBX010000200.1:0-7734 GCA_966111935.1 uncultured Gemmatimonadaceae bacterium | reverse complement strand
CCGCGACCCCCTGAACCCCATTCAGGTGCGCTACCGGGCTGCGCTACGTCCCGTCCGCCGCTCGGTGCTCAGAGCCGGACAGAAGGACAAACTTAGTCGAAATTCCCCGCCCTCACAACCGGCGCCCGGCCAACGGTTTAGCGACGGCCAGAACGGCTCACCGCTCCGCCGCCGGCACCATGAACATCGTCGCCTGCATGAGCGCGACGACCTTCGGCGCCGTGGCTTCGTCGGTGTACGCGTGCACTTCGCCGCTGCACACCGTGAGCTGCTTCCCTGCGCTCTGCACCTTGCCGATCGCCAGGAATCGCCGCCCGACCGCGGGCCGCGGGAAGTTGATCTTGAACTCGACCGATACGACCTCGCTCCCCGGCGGAGCCATCGTCAGCGCCGCATATCCGCACGCGCTGTCGACGACGCTCGTGATCGCGCCGGCGTGCACGAACCCGTGCTGCTGAAGGATCGCGTCGCCGACGGAAAGAGCCGCGCTCAGGCCCGCGCATCGAGCACGCCGGCGATCTCCGTCGCCACCGCCGTCTCCGCGCCATCCGCCGCCGGCGCGCGCACGACGCGACTGTGCAATCCGATCGCCGGGTCGAACACGAACTTGAGGAGGAGACGCGTCCAGCTCGTGTGATAATGCAGCGTGTCGTACAGCTCCGGCGCCGCGGCGCGCAGCTTCGGCAGCCGCGTCCACGGCACGCGCATCAGATCGTGATGCTCGTTGTGATAGCCGACGTTGAACGCGACGCGGTTGAGTGGCCCATAATAGGAGAAGGTCTCCTGCCCGCCGGGCACGGTGAGATAGTGCTCCTGGATCCACCGCGCACCGACGGGATGCAAGCCGATCGCGAACACGCTCGACAGGAAGAGATATGCGAGCGCGCCCCAACCCCACGCGAGAATCACGGCGGGCACGAACACGACCTGCACGAGCACGTTCAGGGCGTACCATCCATCGAACAGCTTCACGCGCCGCAGCCGCGGCACGCGCAGCAGCTGCGCGGCGAAGTAGAGCAGCAGCCAGATCGCCTTTCGTACGCTGCCGTTCCCGACGAGCTTCGCCTCGAGTGGGCTCGGCAGGTCGGCGTCGAGCGCTTCGTCGCCCTGGTGATTGTGATGCAGGATGTGATAGCGACGGAACGCGATCGCCGATGGGATCAGGATCGGAACGTTGGCGAGAATCTGGAGCAGCGAGTTCTCGCTCGATCGCTTGAAGACGAGGTTGTGCGTGCACTCGTGGATGAGCGTCCACAGCGCGTGATCGGCGAATGCGCCGAAGCAGTACGCGCCGAGGAGAATCGCCCACCAGGGCTGTCCGCGCAGGAGCCACGCAGCGCCGAGCTGCGCGGCGACGATGCCGACGATCGCGACGGCGGTGCGCGGCTCGGTGCCGACGAGCTCACGTACTTCGGGGTGCGTTTCGAGGAGCCGGCGGGTCCGCTCGTAGTGCGGCTCCCGGCCGGTGACGCGCACGAAGTCATCCATGCGCTCGAAACTAAACCACGGACTCGGCGCGGTCGACTCTGACTTCGATGGCGCCTTCGACGCCGAGCGGGCTTGCGTCGGCATCCATCGCCGATGCCGGGCGCAGCCACTCGTACAGCCGCATCGAGAGCATCGTTCCGATCGTCGGCGCGAGCCAGTAGAGCCAGTGCGCCGTCCACGTGCCGGACGCGAACGCGGGGCCGAACGACCGCGCCGGGTTGAAGCTGCCGCCCGTCAACGGTCCGGTCACGAGCGCGCCGGCGAAGACGGTCGCGCCGATCGCGAAGGGGGCCACAGCCGCAGGCGCCCGATCGTCGGTAGCGACGGCCATGATCACGAAGCCGAGAATTCCAGTATATCCCATCTCGACGACGAACGACTGCGGCAGCGCGAGCGCGGGAATCGTCGCGCCGAACGCGCCGACGGCACCGAGGAGCCATCCGCAGAGGAAGGACGCCAGCGCCGCGCCAACGCACTGTGCAACGACGTACGGCCCGACGTCGGACGATCGGAAACGTCCGATCGACCAGAAGCCGATCGTCACCGCGGGATTCACGTGCGCGCCGCTCAAATCTCCGATCGACGCAACAATGATCGTAACCGCGAGTCCGAACGCGAGCGCGATCCCCGCACCGCCAAACGCGTGCGTGCGCGCGGCGACCATCACGGCACCGGGACCGATCGCGACGAGTGCGAACGTGCCGAGCAGCTCGGCGATGCACCGGCGAAAAAGAGACGGCATCGTCACGCAGGTGTGAGCGACGCTCCGCCGGAGCGGAGATACCAGGCGAATTCGTGGGGCAGCGTGCTGTCGAGTATCGCGGTGGCGATCCGCCAGACGTCGTACTCGACGCGCCGAAACTCGACCTCGACCCGCGCCTCGCTCACGTCGATAATCACGTACCCCGCGCGCCAATCACCGTCCTTCGGTCGGCCGACACTTCCAGTGTTCACGAAGTGCACGCCGTGCACGACACGATGCCAGGGTTTGTGGGTGTGGCCGAATGCGACGACGTCGCCGGCGCGCGCGCTGACACCCTGCCCCATCCGCTCGAGAAAGTCGTCCGAGCGGTCCTCGGTCACGTAGACGGTGTTGAGCACGTCGTTCCCGTGGAGCAGCGTCAACGTCGGCCCCGCGGCGTGCCCGCCCAGTGGACGTACGTCGATGCGAAACGGCAGGGCGGCGAGCCGCCGGCGCGTCTCGTCCGTGACGTTCGCGAGCGTCCACTCGTACGAGCGATGCGAGAGGGCTTCCTGTCGGGCATCCTCGTAGCGACAGCCACAATGCTTGTACGACGTCGCGACGGTCGAATCGTAGTTGCCGGCGACGCCGGGAATCCCGCGTTCGGCCAACCGCGCGACGGTCTCGTTCGGCCACGGACCATAGCCGACGAGATCCCCGAGATGCATCGTCACATCGACGCGGGCGGCATCGATGTCGGCGAGCACCGCGTCGAGCGCAGGCAGATTCGCGTGGATGTCTGAGATCAGCGCGTACTTCACTTCTGTCGCGCGCCAATGGGACGCATCATCACCGCCGCCGACGCGGGACAGGCCGACGAGAACTCCTCGGTCGCGCGAATCTCGGACGGCGTCGTTTTGCGCTCCACGCGGACGAATCCGAATTTCGGGAAATACGTCTCGGCGCTCGTCGTGAGCAGGTACAGCGCATCGAGTCCTCTCGACTCGGCAGCGGCGATGGTGCGCTCGGTCAACGCGTGCCCAACACCGAGCCCGCGCGCGGCGTACGCGACGACCGCCGATCGCAGCAGCGAATAGCGGTGGCCGCACGACTCCAGTCCAATCGCGCCGACGATCTCGCCGCCCTGCTCGGCGACGATGAAGTCCTCGAATGCATCGACGACGCCGATCTGCGGGAGCGACGCGTCGGCGAGCAAGGCGAGAACGGGCGGCAGATCGTCCGGTCGGGCGGCGCGAACGATAGGCGAATCGGGCGCAGTCATGGCTTGGCGGCTCGAACGAAGGCGCTCATGAACTTCCCATCAATCTGGCGCGCGAACGTCTCGGGATCGAGCCCGCTTCCCGTGAGAAACGCGCTCGCGTCCTCGGCGCGGTAGACGCGCGTCGGCTCGATCTCGATGTCGCGGAATCCGGCGGCATCGAGCAGCGCGCGGTACTCGCCCTCCTCGAGGGCGCCGGCGACGCAGCCGATCCAGAGCTCCATGTTCCGGCGGACCTCATCGGGCGCGTCGCCGTGCACGACGACGTCGGACACAGCGAACCGTCCGCCCGGCTTCAGCACCCGGAACGCTTCGCGGAGCACGCGGCCCTTGTCGGCCGAAAGATTGATGACGCAGTTCGAGATGATGACGTCGACTGAGGCATCGGGGAGCGGAATGCTCTCGATCTCCCCCTTGAGGAACTCGACGTTCGCGGCGTTCGCGCGGCGCTTGTTTTCGTTGGCGAGCACGAGCATCGCGTCGGTCATGTCGAGGCCGTAGACCGTCCCCGACGGGCCGACGCGCTTCGCCGAGAGCAGCACGTCGATGCCGCCGCCCGATCCGAGGTCGAGCACCGTCTCGCCCTCGTGGAGCTGCGCGAGCGCGGTAGGGTTGCCGCAGCCGAGCGACGCGAGCAGCGCCTCGGCGGGGACGCCGGCCTTCTGCCCTTCGTCGTAGAGATTCGAGGTGATCGGATCCCAGGCTTCGGTGGTGCTGCCGCAGCAGCGGCTCGATCCGCTGCACGACGCGTCGACAGTCCCTTCGATGACGCGCAGCGCCGCCTGGCCGTACTTCTCACGCACCGTTTCCCTGAGCGAGTCCATCGACGCCTCCATTTTTATCGAGATTTCTTGATGTATTGCGCAAATAAAAAATCAATCGCAGCAGCCGGACTTCACGAACAGGCGCCGGCTCGGCTTGATCGCGTCGAGGATCCCGCGCGCCTCGGCGAGGACATCGGCGTCGAGCGAGTAGTAGTTCCATCGTCCCTCGCGACGGCCGGAGATGAGACCGGCGTCGCTCAGCGTCTTGAGGTGCCACGACAGCCGCGACTGCGCGACGTCGAGATCAGCCATGAGATCGCAAACACAGCGCTCGCCGCCAAGCAGCAGCTGGACGACCTCGACGCGAATCGGATCGGCGAGGGCGTGAAAGAGCTCGGCGGCGCGAGTCGGGTCGATGCGGGTGGCTGTCGGCATTCCTGCGAGGGAAAGGGGTCCTTCGCTACGCTCAGGATGACGAATTATATCGATTTTTCTTGATGTGTCAAACAGCCGCCCGCGAGACTGTAGTCATGCGGATCAGTGCGCCGGTGCGAGGATGCCCGGACGTCCCTCGCCGATGCGCGCACGCGAGCGCATGACGAAGATGCCGACGATGACGATCGCGATCGCGATGAGCTGCGCCGTGCTGAGGCCGAGCGCCCAGCCGAAGCGGTCGTCCTTGGCGCGGAAGAACTCGACGATGAAGCGCTCGACACCGGCGAGCACGCCGTAGACGCCGAACAGCCAGCCTTCGGCGTGGTCGTGATCGCGCATCCGCCAGAGGATCGCGAACATCACGAAGCCGAGCAGCACCTCGAGGAGCTGGGTTGGATAGACCGAGAGGACCGTGTTCGGCGAAACGCCGGCGGGGATCGCCGAATGGAAGCTCGACGACATCACCGCGGCGGTCGACGGCGGCGAGCCGTTGGGAAAGGCGACGGCGAGCGGGCCCGTATACGGCTTGCCGTAGTCGTCGCCGATCGCCCAGCAGCCGGTGCGGCCGACGGCGTAGCCGGCTGCGATGGCGATGCCGGCGACGTCGGCGAAGCGCGCGAACGACAGGCGCTGCCGGCGAATCGTGAACCAGCAGAGGATCACCGACCCGATGAAGCCGCCCCAGAACACGAAGCCGCTGCGGCTCCAGAGATCCTGAACGCGATGGGTGACGACGAGGATGTAGTAGAGCTTTCCGCCGACCATCGTCCCGATCAGCGACGCGAGGAGGATGTCGGAGACGGCGGCCGCTTCGACGTCGTGCCCGCGGCGCGCGAGCTCGCGCTCGCAGACGATCTGCGAGATGACGAAGGCGAGCAGCACGGCGACCCCGAACCCGGTGAGCGAGAGCGGTCCGATCGGCAGGACCGTGGGGTGATGGACAATGGGGTCGAGGATCATGGATCGCCTATTCGAGAACGCTCATGGGGCGTCGAGCCCGAGCCAGGCGCGCGCGTCGCCATGATTGGTGAAGATCGCGGCATCGCCGGCGCGATCGTCGCTGAAGGCGTCGATGAGCGTCGCGAGCTCGAGACCGAGCCGCGTCATCGCGACGATGGCGAGCTTGCCGACGGGCACCGTTCGCGCCTGGAGCAGGCGCTCGAGGACGATGCCCCGCACTTCGGCTTCGCTCGGGATCGACGTGATGACCCGACAGTCAACATACACCGCCATCCCGGGTTGGTAGTCGGCGTGCGAGCGCCATCCGTCGCGCGCGGCGCGAATTGCTTCGGCGGTTACCGCACCGACAACCGTGACGAACACGACCGCGCGCTGGGGGTCGATTCGAAATTTGACCGGTTGCGACAGGTCGATTGCCGGGCGATCGCGCGGAGTGAGTGGGCTCATGAATTGCGTGCGAGGTCATCAGTCAGGGAGCACGCTCCGCCGCATGCGCCCCGATGGACGCAACGTATCGCGTTTGCATTCAATTCGCTAAGCATTTGACAGGCAAACACTTGTCGCGGCGCCGACGGTCGCGACCGTCATTTTTTTGACTTTCTCCTCCCTTTGTGATGCGGATCACAGACCGTCATTCTGACCGGAATATGTTTGGCACCGAAATGTCCAACCCGAACGATCCGCTGAGCTTGCAGCTGCATAACCGCCTAACAGATTATTCGTTGGATCTCGGCGAGCTGCCGTTCCCCTATGAGATCGATCAGGGGAAGCAGATCGTCTACGCGGCCGTCGGACCGTGGACGCCCGAGGCGGTGTCGGCGTGGGTCGCGCGGCTGCTCGCCGATCCGGCGTACGCGCCGGGGATGCGCGGGCTGCTCAACCTCCGCTTCACCGCGGGGCCGCTGCCGAACGTCGAGATGATGCAGCGGATCGCCGATGCGATGCGCCCGCTGACGCTGCTCCCGGTGCGCTCGCGATGGGCGGTGCTGGTGGGATCGCCGGCGATGTACACGCGGGTGCGGCTGCTCGAGACGCTGACGGCGGGCTGCCACGTACACTTTCGCGCGTTCGACGACGACGCGATGGCGTGGCGGTGGCTGGGGCTGGAGGCGCCGTACTGACGGCGTTTGCGCTGCGCGCGGAGGGGCGCTGACGCGCGGAAGGGCGCTGCGCGCGGAGGGGCGCGCCTAGGGCGCGCGGGCTGATCTCAGACGGATTACAAGCAGGCGTGGCGGAGCCGAGGAGGGCGCTTCGGGTTCGAGATGATTCTCGAATGAGAGAATGCTCAAACCGGCGTTCGTTGCGGCTTCCGTGAACTCCTCGACCGAGTGGACGAAGGCCGTTACGCGGGTGCGGGTGTTCGTGGCCGGGTCGGTGAACTGCGCCTGGCTCCCCGCGGTCTGGCGAACGGGGTGCAGCTCGGCGAAATACGCGTCGCCGTTCGGGCGAAGCACTCGTGCCGTCTCTTTGAAGACGTGCGTGCAGTCCTCGATGTGCTCGAGCACGAGGTTGGCGACGACGACGTCGGTGGAGGCGTCGGCGAGGGGCCAGGGAGCGCGGAGGTCGGCGCGGATGAAACGGACGTGCGGATGCGCGACGCGTTGGCGCGCGCGGGCGAGCATGCCTTCCGAAAAATCGAGCGCGGTGACGTGCGCGGCGTGCTCGGCGAGCCACGCGGTGTTCTTGCCCGTCCCTGCCCCGAGCTCGACGACGTCACGGCCGGTCAGCGCGAGCCCTGAGGCGCGCAGCACGGCGGCGTCGAGATCGCGGGTGGTGTTCTGATCGTCGTCGTAGACGGACGACCAGCGGTCATAGGCGCCGGCGATATTGTCCATTTATTGCTCCTCCCTGCGGCGCTTCGCACCTTCGGTCGGAGTTCCGCGACGCAGGGTCCTTCGCTCCTCCCTGCGGCGCTTCGCACCTTCGCGCCACCCAGCGGCGCGGCCCCCCCACGGTGCGGGGTGCGCGGCAACCCCACGGGCCCCCGCCCCCCACCCACCGCGCCGACAATTCCAAATAACTGTGGTCCACCGCGACATTATTCACGGCGAGGTGAGTCCGAAAGGAGAACGCGTTGCCTCAATTTGAGCCGCTGACGCGCATGCACGGCGTGCTCCGTTTCACCA
>CBHWBX010000199.1:0-7735 GCA_966111935.1 uncultured Gemmatimonadaceae bacterium | reverse complement strand
GAGCGCGAGCGTGTCGTAGCCCGCCTTCTTGAGCGAGTCGAGCACCATCGGCGCGCGCGTGCGAATCAGGATGCTGTCACGACGCTGCGACGGCGACTGCTCGGCAGCCGTGCGACGCTGGTTCGCCATGAAGTTCCACGTCGCCTTGTGCACACCGGCGCCGCCCGGACCCTGAACCGTCGCGAGCGTGTCACCCATGATGTCGCTGATCACGAGACGCACGTTCTGCGGCGCATTCGCGCCGAGGCGATACGTGATCTCCGCGCCGTAGGCCGGGCTCGCGTAGGTCATCACCGCCTGCGCCCAGCCGTTGTCCGGCAGGTTCGGACGCGTCGGCTCGCCCCACTGATACGCCGTCTTCGGCTTGAACAGATACGTCGTCTGCGAGAGCACCTTCGGCGTCATCTGCTCGAGGCCGGCGATGTCGACGACCCAGAGGCTGCGGCCGTGCGTCGCGGCAATGAGCTCGTGATCGCGCGGATGGATCTGCAGATCGAACACCGGCACGCTCGGCAGATTCGCCGCGAACTTCGTCCACGTCGCGCCGCGATCGACCGACACGTACGCGCTGCGCGAGCTGCCCACGAAGAGCAGGTCGCGGTTGTGCGGATCCTCGCGGATCACGTGCAGGTAGTCCTGCGGGCTGCTCGTCGGCAGGTTGTTGACGATCGACTTGAAGGTGCGGCCGCCGTCGTTGGTCACGAACAGATACGGCTTGAAGTCGTTCCAGCGATGGTTCTCGAACGCGACGTAGAAGGTCAGCGTGTCGAAGTGGCTCGGCTCGAGACGAACGACGTACGCATCCCAGGGCACACCGAGCGCGGTGAACTTCGGCGTGAGATCTTCCCACGCGCCGCCGTCGTTGTGCGTGACCCACACGTTGCCGTCGTCCGTGCCGGCGAAGAGCAGGCCGGGCTTGATCGGCGACTCCTGGAGCGCGACGACGGTGCCGTACGCTTCAGCGCCCGTGAGATCGAGCGTGATGCCGCCGGTGTATTTCTCGACGGTATCGATGCGCGCGAGACGCGCGCGCTCCTGCGCCGGATCCTTCTTCAGCGACAGGTCGGGCGAGATCGGAAACAGATCCTCGCCGCGCTTCGTGCTCTTCAGCACGCGGCTGCCGCCAAGGTAGAACACCTGCGAGTTGTGCGGCGAGAGGAAGTACGGCGTCTCCCAGTTGTAGCGAATCTGGAGATCGGCCGAGTCCTTCTTCTGCTGCGCGCGATAGTAGTCGAGCTTCGTCTGCGTCGCCTTGTCGCCGGCGTTCGGACGCTCGCCGAGGAGAATGGCGATCGAGTCGGACCACATGCGATAGCGCTCGTTCCACGTCGGCTTGTTCACGCGGCCGCGCTCACCGGTGGCGAGGTTCTGCTGCTGCACGCCGGCGTTCTGGCTCGAGCCCCACACCATGTCCGGGTCGTTCGGGTCCTGCGCGGTATAGAAGCCGTCGCCGCCCGAGATCGTCTTCCAGAGCGTGTTGTTGAGCGGGCTGTTCGCGTTTTTGCGACGCGTCGGTCCGCACCACGCGCCGTTGTCCTGCGCGCCCGAGCAGATGTTGTACGGGACGGAGTAGTCGAAGCTCACGTCGTAGAACTGGCCGATCGGCAGATTCTGCGGATACCAGAAGTTGCCGCCGCGATCGTAGGTGATCGCGATGCCGCCGTCCATGCCGAGGTACCAGCGCTCCGGATCATTCGGATCGATCCAGATCGCGTGATCGTCGACGTGCACACCCTGCGCGGCGTTCATCGTCGTCTTGCCGCCGTCGTTCGACACCTGGAGATCGGTCGACGAGAAATAGACGCGATTTTCGTTCTTCGGATCGACGCGCACCTGCGAGTAGTAGAACGGGCGCGTGTCGATGTTGTTCATGTGCTCCCAGGTCTTGCCGCCGTCCGCCGAGCGATAGAGACCATTCGCCGCCGGATTGCGATCGAACTTCACCGGGCCGGGCTCCTTCGACGCCGCTTCGGTGAGCGCGTAGACGACCTGCGGATTGCTGCGCGACACGGCGAGACCGATGCGCCCCTTCGGGCCTTCGGGATAGCCGTTGCCCTTGATCTCCGTCCACGTGTTGCCGCCGTCGGTGGACTTGAAGAGACCCGAGCCGACGCCGCCGGAGTTCAGCGAGTACGGCGTGCGGTACCGCTCCCAGAACGATGCGTAGACGATATCCGGATTCGACGGATCGAGCGTCACGTCGATCGCACCGGTCTTCGGGTTCGCGCCGGCCTTGACCAGCTTCCACGTCGCGCCGCCGTCGGTCGACTTGTAGAGACCGCGATCACCGCCGGCCATCCACGCCGGACCGAGCGCGGCGACGTAGACGACGTTCGCATTGCGCGGATCGACGACGATGCGGCCGATGTGCTGCGTCTTCTCGAGACCGATGTGCGTCCAGTGCTGGCCGCCGTCGGTCGACTTGTACATGCCGTTGCCGGGCTCGATGGTGTTGCGCGAGTTCGGCTCGCCCGTGCCGGCATAGATGACGTTCGTATCGCTCGGCGCGATCGCAAGCATGCCGAACGCCGAGACTTCCTTGTCGTCGAAGAGCGGACGCCAGCTGATGCCGGCGTTCGTCGACTTCCAGATGCCGCCCGACGCCGCGGCGACATAGATGGTCTTCGACGGCGCAGGGAGGCCCTGCACGTCGGAGAGGCGACCCATGAAGTTCGACGGACCGACATTGCGCCAGCGGAACGCATTGACGACGGTCGTGTCGAGGGTCTGTGCCGAAAGCGGCGCGGCGAGCGCCAACCCGGCAATGGTGGACACCAAACGGGCTCTATTCATGGATGATCCGGCTTGGGAGGGAACGCGGTAGTCGGGGTGACAATACAGCTACGAGACCGCCATCGGGAGTGCTGCCGAGAGCGGCGGGTGCGCACGCAGAGCGCGGCGCAAGATCACCGGTTTGGCGTGATGGTCTAACTCATTGTCGTGCTATGTGTTAGCCCGATTTATGCAGAGGCGACCGCGGCGGTGGAGGCGGCGTCCTATATATGAAGCGGCTGCTTTCATAAGTCGCGGCCGCGTCCCATTGTTATGCATGTCCTCCCTCTATCACAACGCCGTGATCATGCCGGCCGCGAACGAGCCGCTGCGAATGGTGCAGCTCCAGGCCCCGTTTCTCGAGCCGGGCGGTGCGCTGCTGCGCACGCTCTACTCCGAAGTGTGCGGTACCGACGTTCATCTGCATCACGGTAAGCTCGACGTTCCGTTCCCGATCATCCCCGGGCACGTGTCCGTTGGCGTGGTCGAGCAGTCGGGCGGCAAGCTCAAGGACATCGACGGCAACACGATCAAGGAAGGCGACACGGTCACCTTCCTCGACGTTCACGAGACGTGCAACAGCTGCTGGTACTGCCTCGTCGCTCGTCAGCCGACGCGCTGTCCGAAGCGCAAGGTCTACGGCATCACCTACTCGGCGCGCGACGGTCTGCTCGGCGGTTGGGCCGAAGCGATCTGGATGAAGCCGGGCGTGAAGATGATCAAGATCCCGAAAGAGCTCTCGCCCGACACGTTCATCGGCGGAGGCTGCGGTCTCGTCACCGCGCTGCACGCCGTCGACATGGCCGAGCTCAGGCTCGATCAGTCGGTCGCCGTGCTCGGGGTCGGGCCGGTGGGACAGTCGTGCGTCGCGTTCGCGTCGCTGAGCGGCGCCGGCGAGATCGTCGCGATCGGTGCGCCGCGGCAGCGGCTGGATTTCGCGCGCAAGATGGGCGCGACGGCGACGCTCGGTCTGGATCTGCCGCACAGTGCGCGCGTCGAAGGAGTGCGTGGCGTGACGGGCGGCCGCGGCGTCGACGTCGTGATCGAAGCGAGCGGCGCACCGGAAGCGGTGAAGCAGGCGCTCGATCTCGTGCGCGACGGCGGCAAGGTCATCGTCTGCGGCCAGTACACCGACAACGGATCGATCGAGGTCAATCCGCACTGGCAGGTCAACCGCAAGCACGTCGAGATCAAGGGTTGCTGGGGCTCGCGCTACGATCATTTCCATCGCGCCGTCGCGCTCACTGCGCGGTATGGCGACAAGAAGCCGTGGCGTGAGATGGTGAGCGCGCGATTCACGCTCGAGGAAGCGGACCAGGCGCTCGACGCCGTCGAAAAACGGACGGCGATCAAGGCGGTGATCACCCCGAATCCAAAGCTGATCGCGTAGAGAATTCGGTTCGGCCCGGCAGAGTCTTACGCGAAGCAAACACTCGCCGACTGTTCGGTGTCTCAGGAACGTCGTAGCGTTCATTAACAGGACACCCGCGGGCCATGTATACCAGCTGTCTCTTCTGTCACAGCGATCTCGGCGCGAACCACGCGCTGCCGGCATTTCCCGTCGGCCGTCGCCTTGCGTATGACGCGAAGAAAGGCCGACTCTGGGTGATCTGCACCGCGTGCGGCCGCTGGAATCTCACGCCGCTCGAGGAGCGGTGGGAAGCGATCGACGACGCCGAGCGACTCTTTCGCGGCACGCGTCTGCGGATGTCCACCGACAACATCGGGCTCGCGCGCTTTCGCGGCGGCTTCGAGCTCATTCGCGTCGGACCGGCGCTTCTCCCCGAGATCGCGTCGTGGCGATACGGCACCCGGCTCGCGCGCCTCGAGCCCGAGGAGGCCCACCCGCGCGGGCTCTTCGTGCGCGGCACCCGCTTGATCGCGCGCGCCGCGGCGAGCGCGCTGGTCGGCTATGCACACGGGATCGGGTTCAGCGACGAGGCGGTGCTGAAGATGCGCATCTTTCGTCGCACGCACGGCGTGCTCCTGCGCACCAGCGACGAGTACGGACATCCGATCGTCGTCCGCTACTCACACCTGGGCGACGCGAAGCTCGTGCGCCCGGAGCGCGATGCGCCGTGGCAGCTGCAGCTCGCGCACGATGCGGGCGCGGCCACGCTCGCAGAGTCGGCGGCGCTGCGCGTCGCGGGAAAGATGCTGGCGACGCTGAACGTCGGTGTCGCGAGTCATTCCGAGGTCCAGCACGCGATCGCGAAGCTCGACGAAGCGGGCGATCCGGAAGGCTACTTCACCCGCGTGGCGTCGCTGGCGATGCGCACGTCGTGGGGGCGCTTTCCCGACGCGCCGGACGAGATGCACGAGCAGCGCGGCACATTCTCCGAGCGCTTGGCGCTCCAGCTCGCGAATCGATCGTTCTGGGGACGCGGCGGAACGAACAGTGACGAAGCGACGCCGCTCTTTCGATTGCCGGCGGTGGATCGTCTCGCGCTCGAGATGGCGGCGAACGAGGACATCGAGCGGCGTGCGCTGCTCGGCGAGCTCGATGCGCTGCACGCGGCGTGGAAGGATGCCGAGGAGATCGCGGCGATCGCCGACGAGCTGTTCGCCGACGATGTGCTGACCGAGTTCAAGCGACAGTACTACGACCGCATCGCGTCGAGCGACGCGGCATCCTGAGCGCAGCGAGTTGCCTGCAGTCCGTGGTGCGGGACCACCCCCGCAGCAGGGAAAGTAGGCTCCTCGCTACGCCCGGAACGACACCTTAGCAGCCCTGGATCAGGAACGCGCGCGGCGTCGTCGTGCCGCTCGCCGGCGGCGCGATGACGAGGGTGTAGTTCTGGCCCGCCGTGAGCGTCTGCGAGCCGAGGTCGAGCAGGACGCTCGTGCCACCGGTGCTCGTGAGGCGAATCTGCTGCGCGCCGGCCGGAACGCTCGTGAACGCCGACGCCGTACCCGAGAGAACGTTCGTCGTCGTCGCCGTGCCGAGTGCGGCGTTGAGCAGCGTCACGAAGGCATCATAGCCCGTCGTCGACGTCGTGGCGTTGAAGACCCGGAAACCCGCCTGGCCGCTCGTCGGCGTGTAAGCATTGCCGAGCGTCGCGAACGAGACGCCGCCCGTCGCATTCGTGTAGGCGACGTAGCTCGTGCTCGAGCCGGCGGTGAGCGTCGGTGTGAAGCCGGTCAGCGCCGTCGTCGAGCCGGCCTGCGTGACGGTGAGCGCCGAACCCGTGACCGGAACGCTCGAGCAGGTCGAGCCCGTGCCGTAGGCGATGTTGCTGCCGCCGGTCAACGCCGTGCCGTTCGAGAGAAGATTCAGCGCCGTGCCGGTCGCGTTGATGAGACGCACCGTGGCGTTCGTCGTCGCGGTGTTCGTGATCGACGCCTTGATCACCGGCTTGAAGAGCAGGCCGTTCTTGTCGATGGTGTTGCCGCGCTGCACGAAGCTGCCGTTGACGTCGAAGTCGATGAGCAGCGAGGTCGTGCCGCCGTCGGTCACCGTCACCGGCGACGAGAGATTGACCTTGATGCCGGAGCGCGCCGCGCTCGGGAATGTCACGCTCGGCGAGCTGGTGCTCGTGAGCTTCATGCCGTTCTTGAGCGTCACGCTCGACTTGCTCGGATCGATGATCAGACGCAGGCCGTTGTAGGTGCCGGCGGGAATCGTCGCCTGGCCGAGCGTCGCGGTGATGCCGTTCTGCAGGGAGAGCAGGTCGAACGACGCGTTCGGCGTCGCGAGCGTCGTCCAGCCGTTCGCGGACGCGCTGTCGCTGGTGAGCGCCTTGTCGGTGTTCGCCGAGTCGGTGTCGGTTCCACGCGCATCGACGCGCAGGACGAAGATGTCGACGCTCTTCACGGAATCCGACGAGAAGGGCGCGTCAGTCAGTCGCGTGATGACAGTACCGTTCCCATTCCCGCTCAAACCGGCCGGCGTCGAGTCACTGGAGCACGCCGTGCCGAGCACCAATGAAGCGGCCGCCGCGGCGGCTGCAACACTGAAACGTATTTGTCCCATGGTCTGTCTCCTGCTGATTGATGAGTCTGTTTCGAGTCGCACTGGACTTTCTGCTTATTGCGAGTCTCGTGCGCGTTGACTGCACGGATCCCGGAATGCGTCACACGAGTGATGCAGATCACGCCGGGACTGCGCGGCAGCACACAGGTGGTGACTTCCAGCCCCGATGGTGTAGTCATACCCATGGTGAAGGACAGACCTGACGAAGATCTGGTAGCGACGGCGATCGGCGGCGACGTCGAGGCGTTCGCCGAGTTGAGTCGGCGGTATCGCGATCAGTACACACGGTTCGCCGTGCGGATGGTCGGGAATCGTGACGAGGCGCAGGACGTGTTGCAGTCGGCGTTCATTCGCGCGTATCGCGCGCTCGATCGTTGCCGCGACCCGTCGCGCTTCGGTGCGTGGCTCTACCAGATCGTTGCCAACGAGTGCCGGACGTACGTCATCCGGCGCGCGCGCCGCGAGCGGCGTCTGGTGCGCGACGAGCTACAGCTCCACGGTGCGTCGGTCGATCCTCGGCACGAAGCGAACGACGCGCTCGAAGACGTCGAATACGCGCTGGCGAAGCTCGACGTCGATCAGCGCGAAGCCTTCCTGATGAAGCACGTCGAACAACTGAGCTACGAAGAGATGGCCGAGATCACCGGCGACGGGATATCGGCCCTGAAGATGAGAGTGAAGCGCGCGTGCTCCCGCCTGCGCGAGCTGCTCGAGGAGATCCATGATGATGCCCGCTGATCACAACGAGATGCCCGACCCATTCGTCGAGCGCGTCGCGCGCACCCTGCGCACCGAAGAGCGTTTCGGCGATGACTTCGAAGCGTCGCTCGTCGAGGCGATTCGTGCCGATCGTTCACTCGACCGTCCGACGCGGCGTCGTCGGCCCCTTTCCGCCGCGTGGTGGAGCGCGCCGTCGGTTCGGATGTCGCCGCTCGCCGGACTCGCGGCGGCGGCATCGATCGCCGGACTCGTCGCGGTCGGGACGTTGCG
>CBHWBX010000198.1:0-7764 GCA_966111935.1 uncultured Gemmatimonadaceae bacterium | reverse complement strand
ATCAGCTCTCCGCCACCGTCTCCGCGTACGCATCCGTCGGCAGACACGAGCAGATCAGATTCCGATCGCCGTACGCCGACTCCACACGTCCCACCGACGGCCAGAACTTCGCGTCGCGCGACCAGTGGGCCGGGAACGCGGCCTTCTCACGGCCGTACGCGTGTGACCAGTTGTCGCTCACGATGCGCGTCATCGGATGCGGCGCGTTCTTCAGCACGTTGTCCGCGCGATCGGCGATCCCGAGCTCGATCTCCCTGATCTCCTCGCGGATCGAGATCAGCGCGTCGCAGAAGCGATCCAGCTCGGCCTTCGACTCGCTCTCCGTCGGCTCGATCATCAGGGTGCCGGCGACCGGGAACGAGACCGTCGGCGCGTGGAAGCCGTAGTCCATCAGACGCTTCGCGATGTCCTCGACCTCGACGTCCGCCGACTTCTTGAGCGGGCGCGGATCGACGATGCACTCGTGCGCCACGGTGCCGTTCCGGCCGCTGTACAGCACCGGATAGTGATCGCCGACCCGCTTCGCGATGTAGTTCGCGTTCAGGATCGCGATCTTCGTCGCCTGGGTGAGCCCTTCGCCGCCCATCATGTCGATGTACATCATCGAGATCGGGAGGATGCTCGCGCTTCCCCACGGCGCCGCCGACACCGCGCCGACGGCGTGGCGGCCGCCCGCCTTCACCACGACGCTGCCCGGCAGGAACTCCACGAGGTGCTTCGCGACGCCGATCGGACCCATGCCCGGGCCGCCACCGCCGTGCGGGATGCAGAACGTCTTGTGCAGGTTCAGATGGCAGACGTCCGCGCCCACATCGCCCGGACGGGCCAGCCCGACCATCGCGTTCATGTTCGCGCCGTCGAGATAGACCTGGCCGCCGTACTTGTGCACGATCGAGCAGATCTCGACGATCGTCTCGTCGAACACGCCGTATGTCGACGGATACGTCACCATGATCGCCGCGAGCGTCTCGGCGTTCTCCTTCGCCTTCGCCTCGAGGTCGGCCATGTCGATGTCGCCCGCCTCGGTGTTCTTCACGACGACGACCTTCATCCCCGCCATCACCGCGCTCGCCGGGTTCGTCCCGTGTGCCGACTGCGGGATGAGGCACACGTTGCGCTTGTGATCGTTGCGCGACTCGTGGTACTGGCGAATCACGAGCAGCCCCGCGTACTCGCCCTGCGAGCCCGCATTCGGCTGGAGCGACACACCCGCGAAGCCGGTGATCTCGGCGAGCGCCTTCTCGAGACGGTCGAACATCTCGTGGTAGCCCTTCGCCTGCTCGGCCGGCGCGAACGGATGGATCTTCCCGAACTCCGGCCAGGTGACCGGATACATCTCCGCCGTCGCGTTCAGCTTCATCGTGCAGGAGCCGAGCGGGATCATCGACGTCGTGAGCGAGAGATCCTTGTTCTCGAGACGCTTGAGATAGCGCAGCATCTCGGTCTCGGAGTGGTATGCATGGAACGTCGGGTGCGTCAGGAACGCCGACGTGCGCGCGAAGCGCTCGTCGTACCGGGCATCGACGTTCGCCGCGAGCGACTCGATCGACGGCGCGCTCTTCTTCACGCCGTCGGCGAAGATCTCGAGGAGGTCCTCGACGTCGGCCGACGTCACGGTCTCGTCGAGCGCGACGATCACGCGCGACGTGCCGCCCGCGATCGTGCGGAGGTTGATGCCGCGCGCCCGCGCTGCGCCGATGATGTCCGTCGCAGGCTGATGGCCGAGCTCGACGCTCAGCGTGTCGAAGTAGTTGTCGTGCGTCAGGGTGTAGCCGAGCTGCTCGAGCCCCGCCGCGAGCGTCGCCGCATGGGTGTGGATCTGCCGCGCGATCGCCGTCAGGCGCTCGGGGCCGTGGTACACGGCATACATGCCCGCGATCACGGCAAGGAGCACCTGCGCCGTGCAGACGTTGCTCGTCGCCTTCTCGCGGCGGATGTGCTGCTCACGCGTCTGGAGCGCCATGCGCAGCGCCGGCCTGCCGTCGGCGTCGCGTGACACGCCGATGATGCGCCCCGGCAGCTGGCGCTTGAACTCGTCCTTCGTCGCGAAAAACGCCGCGTGCGGACCGCCGTAGCCGAGCGGCACGCCGAAGCGCTGCGAGTTGCCGACCGCGACGTCCGCGCCCCATTCTCCCGGCGGCGTGAGGAGCAGAAGGCTCATCAGGTCCGTCGCGACGGTGACCACCGCTTCCACGGCGTGCGCGCGCTCGCAGAACTGGCGGTAGTCATGCACGGCACCGTCTGTGGCCGGATACTGGAGCAGCACACCGAACACCTCGGCGCCGATCGGCGCCTTGCGCCAGTCGCCGACGACGACGTGAATGCCGCGCGCGTGCGCCCGCGTCTTCACCACGTCGATCGTCTGCGGATGGCAGTCGTCGGCGACGAAGAACGTCTCCTTCCCCGGCTTGCCGCGCACGGAATACGCCATCGCCATCGCTTCGGCGGCCGCGGTCCCTTCATCGAGGAGCGACGCATTCGCGATCTCCAGACCGGTCAGATCCATCACCATCGTCTGGAAGTTGAGCAGCGCCTCGAGACGCCCCTGCGCGATCTCCGCCTGATACGGCGTGTACGCCGTGTACCAGCCCGGATTCTCGAGGACGTTCCGCTGAATCACCGGCGGCGTCACGGTGTCGTAGTAGCCGAGGCCGAGGTACGATCGGAAGATCTGATTCTTCTTCGCGATCGAGCGCAGGTTGGACAGCGCCTCGAACTCGGTCATCGAGCCGTGGATCGCCAGCGGCCGCTTCAGGCGGATGCCCGCCGGAACGGTGGCGTCGATCAGGGCGTCGAGCGATTCATATCCGATCAAGTCGAGCATCGCGCGCACGTCAGCGGCCGAAGGACCGATGTGGCGCGGAATGAAGCTCACCGCTTCCGCGATGGACATCTCCGAACTCTGGTTGGTCATGCAATCCTCAGGGAGGGGGCGCTCCTCGCGAGGTCGGCCTCGCGGGGCGCGGATGATGTGCCTTGAATTTAGTTTACGGTCAAGTCAGCCGCCCCCATTCGCCCGCCCCGCATGCTTCATTCGCACTGGCGCCTGCTCGTGACCCCGCCGGCGTCGGGACCGGAAAACATGGCACTCGACGAGGCGCTGATGGCGCGCGCCCAGGAATCGGGTGAGTGGGTCCTCCGCGTCTATTCCTGGGCGTCGCCCACGGTCTCGCTCGGGCGCAACCAGACCGCGCGCGGCCGCTACGATCTCGAGCAGATCCGGACCCGCGGGCTCTCGGTGGTGCGGCGCCCCACCGGCGGCCGCGCGATCCTCCACCACCGTGAGATCACCTACAGCGTGACGGCTCCCGTCGACGGGGCCGGCGACCTGCGCGAGTCCTACGAGCGGATCAACCGCCTGCTCGTCGACGCCCTGCACCGCCTCGGTGTCATGGCCGAAGTCGCTCGCCCGGTCACCCGCGCCGCGTCCCCGGGCATGGCCCCCTGCTTCGACGAGCCCGCGGCCGGGGAGCTCACGGTCGGCGGTCGGAAGCTCGCCGGGAGCGCGCAGTGGCGAAGCGACGGGGCCCTCCTGCAACACGGCTCGATTCTCGTCGCCGACGACCAGTCGTCGCTCGCCGAGCTTGCGATCGGAGCTCAGGCGCCCGTTCCCGCCCCCGCGACCCTCGCCGAAGCACTCGGCCGCGCGCCGACCGTCACCGACGTGGCAGATGCTCTCACCTGTTCCGTGCGCAGCCTCGAGGATCCGGCGGCCGAATCGCTGGTCGTCGACGACGCAGTCCGTGCCCGAGCATCGGCGCTCGTCGTCCGATACTTGGATGATGAATGGACCTGGCGACGCTGAAGTCGCCGCCCCGGCCCACCCCGACCGAATTATTCCCACCTATGCGTCCCGTCTTTCCCACCGCAGCTCTCATCGCTCTCGCCGGCCTGTCGCTCGCGGCCTGCAGCTCGAAGGATCGCACGTCCGCCGGCGGCAACACCGGCGGCACGATGGTGATGGTCGGCATCGGCGATCCGACTGATCTCTTTCCGCCGCTGGTCAACGAGCAGAACGCGCGCATCGTGCAGGACAACGTCTTCGACCGGCTCGCCGAGATCGGTCCGGACATGAACACCGTCGGAGACCGGGGCTTTACCCCGCGCCTCGCGAAGAGCTGGAGCTGGGCGCCCGATTCGCTCTCGATCGCATTCGCGCTCGACCCGCGCGCGCGCTGGCACGACGGCCAGCCCGTCACCGCCGGCGACGTCCGCTACACCTTCAACGTCATTCACGATCCGAAGCTCGCGTCGCCGATCGCCCCCGTACTCGCGAACGTCGATTCGATCAGCGTGCGCGACTCGCTCACCGCCGTCGTGTGGTTCAAGAAGCACACGCCGGAACAGTTCTACGACGTCGCGTACAACCTCGTCCCGATCCCCGAGCACGTGTACGGCTCGGTGCCGGTCGATCAGATGCGCACGTCGGAGAAGACGCGCACACTCGTCGGCAGTGGGCGTTTTCGCATGGTGAAGTGGGAGCCGAAGGTGCGCCTCGAGCTCGAGGCCGACACGGCGAACTATCGCGGACGCGCGAGCCTCGACCGCGTGATCATCACGCCGGTGAGCGATCCCGCCGCCGGTGTCACGCAGATTCTCGCCGGTCAGGCCGACTTCATGGAGGCCTTCCCGATCGACCAGGTCGCGCGCCTCGACAGCAGCAAGGTCGCGCGCCCGCTGCCTTTCCCGCAGACCGCGTACACGATGCTCGGCATGAACGTGCACGCGCGAAAGAACCTCAAGGCGCCACACCCCATTCTCGGTGACATCCGCGTCCGTCGCGCGATCACGATGGCCGTCGATCGCCGCGCGATGCTCCAGAACGTCTTCGGTGATCTGGGCCAGCTCTCCTACGGTCCGTTCCCGAAAGCGCTCGGCGCCGCCGATACGACGGTGAAGCTTCCGGCGTACGACACCACCGCCGCGAAAGCGCTGCTCGACTCGGCGGGCTGGACGCCGGGCCCGGATGGCATCCGCACGAAGAATGGGCAGAAGCTGCAGTTCCTGCTCGAGACGCCCGCGACGAGTCTGTTCCGTCGTCGCTATGCGGTTCTGATTCAGGAGGCGCTGCGCAAGCTCGGCATTCAGGTCGACATCGATGTCCCGGACGCGCCGACGTTCCAGGCAAAGACCAACGCCGGAGACTATGATCTCATGCTGGCGTCGTACGGCATGGGCCCGAGCGCATCGGATCTCAAGCAGAACTGGACGACCGCGGCGATCGGCGCGGGTGGACTGAACGGCCTTGGCTACTCGAACCCGAAGGTCGACGCACTGCTGGATACGGCGACGACGGCATTCGATCCCGCGAAGGCGAAGAGCGCCGCGTCGCGCGCCTACCAGACGATCATCGATGACGTGCCGGCGGTCTTCCTTTACGACGTCGTACAGGTCGAGTCGGTCAATCGCCGCATCGAGACGAAGCCGTTCCGCAGCGACGGCTGGTGGGTGAACCTCGCCGACTGGTCCATCCCGGCCGACAAGCGCATCGACCGCGACCGCATCGGCCTCGGCGCGTCGAAGCCCTGAGCCAGATCTCGATGCGGCGTCGCATCGCCGCTCGACTCGGACAGTCGCTGATCGTCGTCGTGCTCGTGACGACGATCAGCTTTTTCGTCATTCGCACCGCCCCCGGCGATCCGTTTTCGTACGAGTCGGAACGCGTCACGCCGGCGATTCGCGCGCAGTGGCGCCATCAGTTCGGATACGACCGTCCGCTGCTCGAGCAGTACGCGCGCTACGTGAGCAGCATCGCGCGCGGCGAGCTTGGATACTCGGTCGGCCGCCACGAATCGGTCGCCCAGGCGCTCGCCGAGACGCTGCCGCGTACGCTGCTGCTCACGAGCGTCTCGCTCGTGCTGAGCTTCTTCCTCGGCATGGCGGTGGGCGTGCTCCAGGCCGCGCGTCGCGGCCGGGCATTCGATCGCATCTCCTCGGGCGTGCTGGTGTTCTTCTATTCGCTTCCCGATTTCTGGGGGGCGCTGATGATCCTGCTCCTCTTCGCCTACTGGCTTCCGATCTTCCCCGCCGGTGGAATGATCGATCCGGTGATGCACGATTATCTCGGCGCGTGGGGCGCATTCACCGATCGATTGAAGCACCTCGTGCTCCCCGCCGGCACCCTGACGCTGCTGACGATGGCGGCGATCGCCCGCTATCAGCGCTCGGCGATGCTCGAGATTCTGCCATCCGACTTCATCCGCACGGCGCGCGCTAAGGGCGTCCCGGAGCGCACGATTCTCTGGCATCACGCGCTGCGCACCGCGCTCACGCCGATGATCACGCTCGCCGGTTTGTTCATCCCGGCGCTGCTCGGCGGCGCGCTGTTCATCGAGAAGGTGTTCGCCTGGCCCGGCATGGGACTGATGGCCGCGAATGCGATCGCCGGCCGCGACTACGATCTCGTCACCGCGACGGTGATCGTCGGATCGGTGCTCGTCGTCATCGGCAATCTCGTCGCCGATCTCGCGCAGATGGCGCTCGACCCGCGGGTCCGTGAGTAACATCCGGCGCTCTGTCACCGCGCGACTGTGGGCGCATCGATCGGCGCGATGGGCGCTCGTCGTCATCGCGCTGCTCGTGCTCGCGGCGATCGTCGGGCCCTGGCTCGTGTCGTACACCGGCAACGAGCATCTCGACATCGTGACGATGAAGAATCGCGCGCCGTCGTGGGCGCACCCGTTCGGCACCGATTCGTACAGTCGCGATCTGTTGAGTCGCGTGCTGCGCGGCGCGCGCATCTCGCTGTCGATCGGCGCGCTGTCGGTGCTGCTCTCGATCACCCTCGGCACGCTGTACGGCGTCGTCGCCGGCTTCGCGGGTGGCATCGTCGATTCGGTGATGATGCGCATCCTCGACGGATTCCTCGCGATTCCGCGCGTGCTGCTTCTGCTTGCGATCCTCGCGCTCTGGTCGCCCGTGCCGATCTGGGGACTCGTCCTCGTGATCGGCACGACCGGATGGTTCGGCGTGTCCCGACTCGTGCGCGCCGAGACGCTCACCGCGCGCAACCAGCCGTACGTCGAGGCCGCGCGCGCGCTCGGCGCATCGGACATGGCGATCGTGCTGCGCCACCTGCTGCCGAACGTGATCGCGCCGGTGATCGTTTCGGCCACGCTCGGCATCGGCAACGTGATTGCGCTCGAGGCGGGTCTCTCGTTTCTCGGCGTCGGCGCGCACGAGCCGACGCCCAGCTGGGGCTCGATCTTCCTCGAAGGCGTCGATTTCTATGCGGGCACGTGGTGGATCGTGCTCTTCCCCGGAATCGCGATCGTGCTGACCGTGCTCGCCTTCAACGTGCTCGGCGACGCCTTGCGCGACGTGCTCGACCCTCGGCAGGTTCACGCTGCCGGGATCCCGGACGCACCGGCGAGCGAAGCGAGCGCGGGCGGAGGGATCGCTCGAACTCGCCGGGCACTCATTTCGCACGTTTGGAGAGCATGACCGAGCCGCTACTGAGCGTCAAAGACCTCCGCACGTACTTCTACACCGAGAACGGCGTCGCCCGCTCAGTCGACGGTGTGACCTTCTCGATCGGCGCCGGCGAAACGGTCGGGCTCGTCGGCGAGTCGGGGTCCGGAAAGTCCGTCACCGCGCTCTCGCTCATGCGGCTGGTGCGGCCTCCGGGTCGCATCGAGCCGGGCAGCGAGATCGAGTTCGACGGGAAGAACCTCGCGTCGATCGACGAGAAGTCGATGCGCGCCGTGCGCGGCGCCCGGATGGCGATGGTCTTCCAGGAGCCGATGACCGCGCTCAATCCCGTCT
>CBHWBX010000197.1:0-7823 GCA_966111935.1 uncultured Gemmatimonadaceae bacterium | reverse complement strand
GAGAAATCGCCTATACCGTGCGGCTCAGAAGCTCGGCCAGAGCGACCAGGTCCAAACGCCCTTCCGGCCGTTCTGATCGACCGGGATCGCGTAGTCCCAGCGCAGGATCGCGTAGTTGAACAGGTTCACGCGCAGGCCGGCGCCGTAGCTCCGAACCGGATACCGATCGTGGCCGAGGTCGTAATCCGCCGGCCGCGACCCGAGCACGCGCTGGCCGGCCGACCAGGCCAGGCCCATGTCGTAGAAGAACAGTCCGTCGATTGGCGGCAGGTCGAAGGGCGCGAAGCCGAGCGGGACTTTGCGGAGCAGGGGGAAGCGTGCCTCGACGTTCGCCACCGCGACCCGGCTGCCGAGCAACTGGAGCGCGCTGCAGTTGGTCGGATTCGCGCCGACTACCGGACAGGACAGATAGAACGTGCTGTTCCGGTCATAGCCGCGCACGAAGTCCGGCCGCGCGATGTACTTCGGGAAGGCCTCTTCGTCGGGGCCGATCGACAGGTCCGTGTACAGGCGCGACGCGATCGTCAGGTAATTGAAGATCACCGGATCGTACCGCCGATAATCGGCGAGATACTCGACCCAGCGATACGCGCCGGTCACCGGCGTCAGTTGCAGCCGAAACCGCCGTCCCATGATCGGACCGGTGTACCCGAACAGCGTGTTGTCCGAGATGAGCGCGATCTGTCCGTCGACGTAGTTCAGCGACGGATCGCGATGGGTGCTGTCGATCGCGTACTCGCCGGCGCGATTGCCGCCGACGACGTCCCGCTGCACGAACAATCGGCTCCGATCGATGTTGTTGAAGCCGCCGCCGATCTCGAAGCGCGTGAATCGATTGAACGGATACGCCGTGACCGCGTACGCCTGCCGCGTCACGTACGTCGTGATCTGCTGGTTCTCGCGCGCCACTCCGGTATTTCCGGTCGACGCGATCGAGTCGGAGGACAGGAAGTAGTAGGGCGCCTGCGACAGCGCCGTCGTGAACTGCCAGCGGTGCGCGATGTTCGTGTATCCGAGCAGCGCGCGCGCCTCGCTCAGACGTCCGTTGATCTCGCCGGAGATCGCGATGTGGTTGTTGCCGAGCATGTCGCTCAGCACCAGCGTCGTGCCGCCGAAGATCGTGCGCCCGAACGCATCGGGGGTGTAGGCGACGCTCGGCCGCGCCGAGAAGTCGGGCTGGAAGCGCACGCGGTATGGATTCACGCGAAAGCGCGTCGTATCCGGCAGCGCGAGATCGAACGAGTCGAGCAAAGCGGCGATCGAGACGGGCTTCGCCGCGCTGTCCGCTACCGTCGCCGCCATCGCGACCGTCACCGAGTCGCGATAGGGCGTCCGCCGCAGCACGCGCGGATTGTTCACCGACCAGATCGTGTACTGGCCGTTCTCGAAGTACGTGAACGCGAGCCGGTCGGCGTCGCGTGCCCAGCTGATCGCCGGGCTGAACTCCGTCAGCGCCTGCACCGAGCCGACGACGTTCGTGAGCTGGTAATGCAGCTTCGAATCGAGCTCGTAGAGGAACACGTTCGGCGTCCCCGCGCGATCGGAGACGTAGGCGATCGATTTTCCGTCCGGCGCCCACTGCGGGTTGAGATTCAACCCGCGCTGGTTCGGCACCGTCGTGATCGCGCCCGACGCGACGTCGAGCAGCGTGATCCGCCAGGGCTGAAAGCGCAGCACGTCGAAGCTCGCCCCTTCGCGGTCGCTCACGAACGCGATCGTCTTCCCGTCGGGCGACCACTGCGGCTGGAGATCGGCGTACTTGTCGTCGGTCAGCTTGCGGAAGTTCTTCCCGTCGGCGTTCACGACGTACAGATCGGTGATGCCGCCCCGGTTGCCGCTGAAGACGATGCGCTTGCCGTCGGGCGACCAGCTCGGGCCCGTCACCGACTCGACGTCGAGATCGAACCGGCGCGACTCGCGCCCGTTGTAGACGTCGAACAGATACATCACGTCGCGCCCCTGCTTCTGTGCGGTGATCGCGAGGTATCGGCCGTCCGGCGAGAACGCGCTCTGCGAGTAGAGCACGCGCAACTCTTCGAAGCCGGGATCGAACGTGCTGCGCACGACCCGGCGAATGCGCTTGCCCGTCTCGGCGTCGGCGAGCCAGAGGTCGATGAACACCTGGCCGCGCAGCGCGTTGCCGTTCGCGAGGAACGCGATCATCGATCCGTCACTCGACAGCGCCGGCGCGAGGAAGACGTCGCCGTCGGTGCGCTCCTTGTTGAGCAGCGGTTGCGCGAAGCGGCGCGGACGATCCATCGTCCCCGCGGCGGGGAGGAGGCGCGTCTGCACATCCTCGCGCCATTCGTCGCCCAGATCCTGAAAGGTCACGCCGAGCTCGCGGCGGAACGCACGCTCGACGCCGACGCTCGGCACCGAGGCCATGATCTGTCCGATCACTTCATCGCCCCACTTCTGGCCGATGAACGTCCAGAGCGAGTGCCCGTAGCGATACGGGAAATACTTGTCCGGCTGGTCGCCGAGCTCCTTCACCGACGGGATCCTGCCGTTCAGCGCCGCGTCGCGCATCCACGCCGTCGTCGCCGAGCTCACCGGGCCGAGCGACAGATACTCGGCCATCCCCTCGGAGAACCAGAGCGGCGGCAGGAACTGCGACAGCGCCTGTAGGCCGTTGCCCGCCTTGCCGCGCGCGAAGATGTCGTACTGGAAGGCGTGCACCATCTCGTGCGTGAGCACGTGCTCAAAGGTGCGGTAGTCGCCGGTGAAGTTGAGGAGCATGCGATGCCGCTGCGCCTCGGTCACGCCGGCGGTGCCTTCGCCCAGATCGCCGGTGACGTTGTTCTGCCCGAAGTCGGTGCGCGACGAGAAGAGCATGATCGGCTTCTTCTCGCGAAACTGATGGTCGAGGACGCGCGACAGTCGCGCATATGCCCGTTCGGCCATCCGCGCCGCGTCGGTCACGGCGGCGGCTTCTTCAGGGTAGTAGTAGATCTCGAAGTGCTCGGTCTCTTTGATCAGCCAGTGGAACTTGTCGTACTGGACCTGATTCTGACCGAAGTAATTCTGGGCCGCGGCAGGCGCGGCCCGGCCGGAGAGTGCGAGGAGCGCGACCAGCGCGCCCGTCGCCCCGGCGCGCGAGATCAACGCGCGTCGACCGGAACCTGCTCCGCGTCCGCCCACAGGCGCTCGAGCTGATAGAACGTGCGCAGCGTCGGATGGAACACGTGAACGACGAAGTCGACGAAGTCGAGCAGCACCCAGCGTCCCTTCTCGATTCCCTCGACGTGGGTCACCGGCGTGCCTTCCTTCTTCATCTCTTCCATCACGTGCTGGCCGATCGAGCGCACCGCCGTGTCCGACGTGCCGCTGGCAATGACGAAGAAGTCCGTCATGTCCGAGACACCGCGGAGGTCGAGGATGACGACGTCTTGGGCTTTGCTCTCGATCGCGATCTGCGCGGCACGCTGCGCGAGAGCGAGGGATTGAGAAGGGGCTTTAGTGGGCATCAAAAAAAGGTCGAGGCTCTGGTGGTTCTTGTCGTAGGATAACCGTAATACACCGTCTTGGCACTAATGGCGCCAATGGGACGAGGGGTTTGGGGCGAGGGGCCAGGAGAAGAAACGGCGCCCCGCTATAGAGGCGCCGTTTCTCGACCCAAACCCCTAACCCCTAATCCCTAGCCCTTGATCACCCAAACGCGGACTTCCGGCTTCACGTCGGCGTGCAGGCGGACCGGCACGCGATAGACGCCGAGGGCCTTGATCGGGTCGTGCAGGTCGATCTGGCGCTTCTCGATGTGGAAGCCCTGCGCCTCGAGCTGCTGGGCGATGTCGGCGGCGCCGACCGAGCCAAACAGCTTGCCTTCTTCGCCGACGCGCGCCGAGAAGGTGAGGGAGACCTGCTCGAGCTTCTCGGCGATCGACTGCGCGGCGCCGCGACGCTCGTTCTCGGCGGCCTCGAGGCGGTCGCGTTCCTGCTGGATGCGCTTCAGGTTGCCCGGCGTCGCCTCGTAGGCGAGACCGTGCGGAAGGAGATAGTTGCGGGCGTAGCCCGACTTCACCTTCACCACGTCTCCGGGCTTGCCGAGATTCTCGACCGCCTGGCGGAGGATGATTTCCATGATGATTGACTCCGAGTGATTACAAAGAGGTAGGGCGCGCCCGGCTCCGCCAATCCGCCCACGTGTCGCCCAATCCCAACGCCAGCGCCGCGATCCCGAGCATGATGAACCCGAGCGCGACGAAGAAGTTGATGATCGGAGCAGCGAGCATGACGAAGCCCACGCCGAGGGTCACCCCGAGACTGCCCGGTGCCATGAACCAGGCGAGCACTCCGAGACCGCGCAGCGCGTACAGCGCACCGAAGAAGACGAGGAGATTTTTCCCGGCGCCGCTCAGTGCGGTCAGCGTCGGGAGGAGCATGATCGTGAGACCCACGATCAGCCCCCACACCAGTTGATCGTTGAACCGGAAATCGCGCAGCGGCCGCAGCGGCGCGCCGAGGCGCGCACGGCTGAAGCGATGATACGTCGCCCACGCGAGGGCCAGGGCGGCGAGCGACTCGAGTGCGAGCAGCGCGGGGAAGACCACCACGCCGGCACGCGACGCCGCCGACAACGCCTGCTCCGTCTGCGCCGGAAGCTCCGCGAACTGCGGCACCTTCTGCGTCAGATCCTGCCAGTCCTTGGGATGCGCGGTGATCACGCTGTCGAGCGTCCCCAGGAATTCGTGATTGCGACGTGCATACTCCTCGGCCACGGTCTTCGACGCTTGCGACGCCGTCACCGGTCCGAGCAGGCTCATCACCATCGCGAGCACGAGCGTCACGCCGAGCGCGATCAACGATCGCGTGAACAGCGGAAGCCGTACGCTGAACAGGCACACGAGGCCGAACGATCCCGCGAGGAGGAGACTCCACCCGCGCGAGAGATTGTAGAACGAATCGTTCGCGGCCGGGCGCATCGTGAGCAGCACGGCGACCGCGACCCACGCGATCGCCGTGAAGGCACGTCCACCAGCCCACCAGCCGACGAGCGCGCACGCCGCGAGCGCCGGCACGAACAGAAGCATCGTCTGTTCGACCGGAAGCATCGCCGCGATCTGCGGGATCTTCGGCACGATGAGAAAGGCCGCGAGGGCGAGCAGGAGTTTCCCCCAGCCTCGCTCCGACGGCGCCGGCGCGGGCGTGCTGCCCGAGGCCGGAGCCGGTGCGGCGGTGGACGCCGGTTCAGTCATGCGCGATCAGTCCTACGCCTGCATCCCGCGGATGTACGGGATGATCGCGAGGTAACGGGCCTTCTTGATCGCCGTCGAAAGCTGGCGCTGGTGGCGCGAGCAGGTGCCGCTCAGGCGGCTCGGCAGGATCTTGCCGTGATCGGTGATGAAGCGGCCGAGGGTGCGGTCATCCTTGTAGTCGATGAAACGCACGCGGGTCTCGCAAAACGGGCAGGTCTTCTGAGGTCTACGCATGGTCTACTCCTCGTCCTCGTCGTCATCCTGCTCACGACGACGGTTGGCCAGGGCGAGCTCTTCTTCCGACATCGGCGGAGCGCCGAGCTCGTGCTCGTGAATCGTGATGAGGTGACGGACGATCCCTTCGTCGAGCTTGATCGCGCGCTCGTATTCCGGCAGCGCGGCGGTCTCGGCGGAGAAACGGGCGACGGCGTAGTAGCCGTTCTCGCGGCGTCCGATCGGGTAGGCGAGCTGGCGACGGCCCCAGTGGTTCACGTCGAGATCGCTCGGGTTGCCGAGCAAGCCATGCAGGCGGCCCAGCTTGTCATTGATGGCCGAATCTTCGAGCGCCGAGTCGAAGATATAGACGGCCTCATACTTACGCGTCATGCGTTGGCAATCCTCCCTTTGGTCTGAAACGCCTCCCGCTGGTTGCCTGAGCGGGGGGAGAGTGAATGTGAAAAAGGTCCAGCCCCTAATTATAGCCGTAACAACGGATTATCTCAAGTTTGGGGTCGGCTATCGGCGTACCATCCAGCGCGGAGGCTCCTGGCCGCGCGCCAGCGCCAGCAGCGCCGGGGGCACCAGCCGCGACGACGACCCGCCAAGCGGGTCGATGACGTTGTGCGGCAGGCCGAGCGAATCGGGTAGGGCATAGATCGACACCGGAACGGCTGCGCGACGCCACGCCCGTCCGAGATCGATCACCGGCCCCTCCTTCACGGTGCGGTCATGGTCGTTCACCACGAACAGGATCTCGCCCGTCGGTCGCAGACGCTCGGCGTCCTGCCGCACCGCCATCCCCAGGCGCAGCACCGCGGCCAGTCCATGCGTCGCGAAGCCTGGATCGCGATCGGGACGGGTGCTGTCCGGCGCCGTCCGATGCGACAGGTTCGGCAGATGCGCGCCGAGGTTCACCAGCGGCCGCTCGAGCATCGACGGCACGCGCCCCGGCTCGAACGCCGGCGCGATGACGATCGCCCGCCGGACTTCCGGCCGATGCTCGGCGGTCCACACGCCCATCGTCGCGCCGAGGCTCAGCCCCATCACGATCACCGAATCGCCGAGCCCCGCGGCGATGTCGATCGACTCGTCGGCGAGCTTGCACAGCTCCGACGGTGTGAGCGCCGCGAGCTCGCGCGCGTCGCGATTGCGCAGCGCGTGATGCGGCAGGCGCGGCGCGATCACGTTGTCGCCGTCGGCGAAGAGTGAGTCGGCGAGCGCGGCGAACTGTCGCGGCGAATCGGAGAAGCCGTGCAGCAGCACGACGGCTCGCGCGGCGCGGCGGCCGTGCACCCGCAGGATCGTCGCACCACCGTCGGCGGCGTCGGCATCGTTCGTGGCGATGAGCGTGCGCGCCGCGGTGACTGCGTCGGCGAAGCTACGCGTGGGGTGTGGGTGCGAGTGCACGTCGCCGGTGCGAGCGGGAAGCACCGCGGCAACTCCAAGGGCGACCATCGTTCCGCGCCAAACGGCGTAGAGGCCCGGCAGACTCATGTTTGATGGTACGTCGTGGTGTTAGGATGGATGCACAAAGAATCGTGAGCGAGGGCGAAACCGCGGGCGATGCGTATCGTCATCATGCACATGACGGGAATGAGATTGCGCGAGACGACGCGTGCGCCGCGGCGCGGGATGGCGTTCATCTGGGTGATCACGACGGTCGCGATCATCGCCGCGCTCACGGCGGTGGCGGCGCCATATCTGGTCACCGGCGTGGACAACGCGCGCTACGCCGAGACGGCGGCGACACTGCGCACGCTCGCCACCGGCATCGCCTCCTTCGAGACGTCCGTGCAGGACGGCCAGAAAGCGTCGGTGCACAACTATCCAGGTCAGATCTCGCAGCTGAGCAGCGTCATCGTCGCCGGCGACAGGAACAGCTGCCAGGTGGCGATGACGACGGCGATTCCGAGCAAGGGAACGTCGAGCGACTCGATCACCTGGCTTGCCGCCGGCCCGTTCGTGCCGTTCATGGTTCCGTCGACCGGTCTCGCTGTACCGATCGGCATGGTGCTCGATTCCATCCCCAACCGCGGGCCAACGCCGGGGACGAATCCCGTCTACGTGCTGATCACCGGCGTCTCCGCCGCAGACGCCGCGGCGTTCGATACATACATCGACAACGGCCTCGCCTCGAACGACACCGTCACGGTGCTGCACACGGCGGTGAATGACACGACGACGATCAGGATCAGGCTCTTGTCCCCGACACAGGTGGTTTCGGGGATTTGTTGAGCGGGGAGCGAGGATCGGGGAGCGGGGATCGGGGAGCGAGGATCGGGAACGGGAGACGAGGTACGGGGAACGGGATCTTCACGGAAGGTCTCGTTCCCTGTCTCTCGTTCCCCGTCTCTCGTTCCCCGTCTCCCGTTCCCGTCTCCCGATCCCCGCTCCCCGATCCTCTATTGC
>CBHWBX010000196.1:0-7837 GCA_966111935.1 uncultured Gemmatimonadaceae bacterium | reverse complement strand
AAGAACAGTCGGTGCTCGACGCCGTCGAGGGCGCCGCCGCCGACAATCCGCACGACCTGCCGTTCACGCTGCTCTATCTCTTCGACAGCGACGGCAAGCAGGCGCGGCTCGCGTCGCGCACGGGCATTCACGGCGATCATCCGGCGGCGCCGCCGACGATCGCCGTCGATGATCCGTCGCCGGCGTGGCCGGTCGACGCGCGCGAGCAGCAGATCATCGACAACCTGCGGGGGCGTGTCCCCGGCGGTGAGCGTCTGCCGCACGGCGCGTGGGATCGTCCGCCGCTCGCGGCGGCGCTCGTGCCGATCGCGCAGCAGGGACAGGAGCGACCGGCCGGCTTCTTCATCGCCGGACTCAATCCATATCGCCCGATCGACGCCGGGTACACCGGCTATCTCGATCTCATCGCCGGACAGATCGGATCGCGACTCGCCAACGCGCGCGCCTACGCGGAAGAGCGGCGTCGCGCCGAAGCGCTCGCCGAGCTCGATCGCGCGAAGACCGCGTTCTTCTCGAACGTGAGCCACGAGTTCCGCACGCCGCTCACGCTGATCCTCGGCCCGTCGGAAGATGCAATCGCCGATCCGGACCTGCGCGGCGCGAATCGCGAGCGCGTCGATCTCGTGCACCGCAACGCGCTGCGGCTGCTCAAGCTCGTGAACACGCTGCTCGATTTCTCGCGCATCGAGGCGGGACGCGTCGAGGCGTCGTACGAGCCGACCGATCTCGCCGCGTTCACGAGCGAGCTCGCGTCGAGCTTCCGCTCGGCGATCGAGCGGGCGGGCGTCGCGCTCGTCGTCGAGACATCGCCGATCCAGAGCGAGGCGTACGTCGATCGCGACATGTGGGAGAAGGTCGTGCTCAATCTCCTCTCGAACGCATTCAAGCACACCTTCGAGGGAAGGATCACTGTGCACGTCGGCGAGCACGACGGGTCGGCGGAGCTCACCGTGTCCGATTCGGGGGTCGGCATCCCGAGCGATCAGCTCGCGCATCTGTTCGAGCGCTTCCATCGCGTACCGAATGCACGATCGCGCACGCAGGAGGGGACGGGGATCGGACTCGCGCTCGTGCAGGAGATCGTGCGTCTGCACGGCGGTACGGTGATGGTGCAGAGCGTCGAGGGGAAAGGCACGACGTTCACGGTGCGCTTTCCGCTCGGATCGGCGCACCTGCCGGCGAATCGCATCCGCGCCGTGCGCGAGCGCGCGACGACGTCGCTCGGCGCCGCGCCGTACGTCGAGGAGGCAGCGCGCTGGATGCCGTCGGACGATGGAAAAAAAACGGCGCCGAGCGCGGCGCCGCTGCCGGCCCAAGCCCGCATCCTCGTCGCCGAAGACAATGCCGACATGCGCGACTACATCGTGCGGCTGCTCGCCGAGCATGGATGGAACGTGCGCGCCGTCGGTGACGGCGCGGCGGCGCTCGACGAGCTGCGGAAGAACGGCGCCGATCTGCTCGTGAGCGACGTAATGATGCCGAAGCTCGACGGGTTCGAGCTGCTCGCGCGGGTGCGCGAGGACGACCAGCTGCGCTCGACGGCGGTGATTCTGCTGTCGGCGCGAGCCGGCGAGGAGGCGCGCGTCGAAGGGATGGAGGCGGGCGCGGACGACTATCTCGTGAAGCCCTTCGCGGCGCGCGAGCTCGTGGCGCGCGTCGACGCGCAGCTGCGACGAGGCGACCTGCTCTCGGCGATCCAGGGTGAGCGCGAGCAGCTGCTCGAGCTGTTCGCGCAGGCGCCGGCGGCGATCGCCGTGTTGCGTGGGCCGGAGTTCGTGTACACGATCGCCAACGAGCGGTACATGCAGTTCGTGGGCAGACGCCCGGTGATCGGCCGGCGCATGCGCGATGCCCTCCCTGAGCTCGTCGGACAACCAATCCACGAGCGGCTCGACGTCTACCAGGTGCTCGATCGCGTCTATCGGACCGGCGAGCAGTTCACGGGCGAAGCGGTGCCGCTGATGCTCGCGAACAACACCGACGGCACGCTCGAGGAGCGCTTCTTCACCTTCGCGTATCATCCGCTGCGCGAGCTCGGCGCGGTGACGGGCGTGTTCGTGATCGCCGTCGACGTGACCGCGCAGGTACAGGCGATGCGCGCCGCCGAGGAAGCGAACCGGTCGAAGTCGGAGTTCCTCGCGGCGATGAGCCACGAGCTGCGCACGCCGCTCAACGCGATCGCCGGCCACGCGCAGCTGCTCGAGATGGGCGTGCACGGTCCAATCAACGACACGCAGCGCGACGCGCTGCGGCGCATCAGCCGGAGCGAGAGCCATCTGCTTGCATTGATCAACGACGTCCTGAACTTCGCGAAGCTCGAGGCGGGGCGCGTCGAGTACGAGCTCGGCGAGGTGCCGCTCGCATCGACGGTGAGCGACGTCGTCTCGATGGTCGAGGGGCAGATCGCGGCGAAGGGGCTCGCCTGCGAGACGAACGTCGACGGATCGCTGAGCGCGTACGCCGACGTCGAGAAGATCCATCAGATTCTCATCAACCTGCTCACGAACGCGATCAAGTTCACCGAGGCGGGGGGGACGATCAGCGTCGCATCGGTCGCAATGGCAGAGCCGGACGCCGTCGCGCTGCGCATCACGGATACGGGGATCGGCATCCCGCGCGAGAAGCAGGAGTCGATCTTCGATCCGTTCGTGCAGGTGCATCGCCAGCTCACGCGCAACATCGAAGGCACGGGGCTCGGTCTGGCGATCAGCCGCGACCTCGCGCGCGGCATGGGCGGCGATCTCACGGTCGAGAGCGAGCTCGGCGCCGGTGCGTCGTTCACGCTGACCCTGCCGGCGGCACGCCCCATGCGCGCCCGATCACCCGAAACCATCGGGAGCAGCGATGCCGGACGAGCGTGATCAGATTCGCGAGCGGAAGGAAGAAGAGAAGGAAGAGGAGCGCATCAAGCGCAAGGCGAAGGACGTGATGCACGGCCGCAGCTTCGCCGGAACGAACTGGGCCGCCGACGAAGCGACACAGACGCGCGCCAAGAACCGACCGGACGAGTCGGATGAGTTCGTGACGGACGCGGAGCTGGAGGCGCGGGAAGCGAACGGAGAGATCGGCGGAAGAGGATCGGGGAGCGGGGATCGGGAATCGAGATAGGAATCGGAAACGAGGAACGGGGAACGAGAGCCAGACATTCAGCTCCCGTTCCCCGTTTCTTGTCTCCCGATCCCCGCTCCCCGATCCCCGATCCTACAAGTGACTCGCGTCCTTGTAGAACGGCGTCTTCACCACCGTCGCGGCCACGCGCTTGCCGCGGATCTCGACTTCGAACGTCGAGCCTTCCTTCGCGAGGTCGGTCGGCACGTATGCGGTGCCGATCGGGATGCCGAGCGTCGGGCTCATCGTGCCGCTGCGGACTTCCCCGCTCGGCGCGCCGTTCGCGTAGACGGGATAGCCGTGGCGCGCGATGTTGCGATCGCCGAGCGTGAAGCCGACGAGCTTCTTCGTGAGGCCCTCGGCCTTCTGGCGATTGAGCACGTCGCTGCCGACGAACTCGCCCTTCTTGAGCTTCACGAGCCACGCGAGATTCGCCTCGAGGGGCGTCACGGTGTCGTCGATGTCGTTGCCGTAGAGAGCCATGCCCATCTCGAGACGCAGGGTATCGCGCGCGCCGAGTCCGGCGGGGGTAACGTCCCCGGCGGCCATGAGCGTGTCCCACAGCTTGTCCGAGTACTTCACGTCGTGGTACAGCTCGAAGCCGTCCTCGCCGGTGTAGCCGGTGCGCGAGATGATCATCGGCATGCCGGCGACTTCGCCCTCCGCGAAGTGGTAGTACTTGATCTGCGAGAGGTCGGTCGACGTGAGCGTCTGGAGGATCTTCGCCGCCTGCGGGCCCTGGAGGGCGAGCAGGCCGGTCTGGTCGCTAATGTCCGTGAGGGTCACGCCGAACTTGTCGGCGTGCCGCGCGATGTGCGCGAAGTCCTTCTGCACGTTCGACGCGTTGACGACCATCATGATCTTGTCGGCGAAGCGATAGACGAGGCAGTCGTCCTCGATCGTGCCGCGATCGTTGAGGATCGTCGAGTAGTGGACCTGGCCGATCGCGAGCGCCGCGACGTCGTTGGTCGTCACATAGTTGACAAAGTCAACTGCCCGCGGACCCGTAATGATGAACTCGCCCATGTGCGAGACGTCGAACAGGCCGGCGCGCTCGCGGACCGCCTTGTGCTCGACCGTGATCCCCTGGGCATACTGCACCGGCATCTCGTAACCGGCGAACGGGACGATCTTCGCGCCAAGCGCGACGTGCTTTTCATGGAAGGGCGTGCGCTTGAGCGACGCGGCTGCGCCCTGGGGGGTGGCGGTAGTCATAGGCGGAATATGCCGTTGGCGGCCGAGGCTCGGAAGTCCGACGGTTCTCGAGCCGTCGCCCGCCTCGCGTGTAAGGGTGCTGTGAGAAATTGCGTGTCAGTCGAACCAAATGCCGGTTCGTCCCGTCTAAGTGACGGTCCAGAACCCACCCAATGCGCTTCCAAACACTCCTTCTGTTTATCGCCGCCTGCACACCGCTCGTCGCGCAGGCCCAGACGACCCTCCCTCCGATCGACGTCCAGGCCGGGCATCGCGTTCCCGTCCCCACCGCGGTCGCCGTGCATCGCGAGGGGCCGGTGGTCCTCGATGCGCGCCTCGACGAGGGCGCCTGGGCGGCGGCGACGCCGATCACCGACTTCCGGCAGATCGACCCCGTGGAGGGCGAGGCGGGGACGCAGCGCACGGAGGTGAGGTTCCTGTACGACGACGAGGCACTGTACGTCGGCGCGCGGATGTACGACACCAACGGCGCGAAGGGGGTGACGACGCGCCTCGTCCGCCGCGACGGCAACTTCGATTCGGACCTGCTCGAGCTGGTGATCGACGGCTACCACGATCACCTCAGCCGCGCGTTCTTCGACGTGAATCCGTCGGGCTCGAAGGGCGACTACATCGGGCTCGGGACGTCGTGCTGCGACAACGGGTGGGATCCCGTGTGGGAGGTCGCGACGCGGATCGACGAGCAGGGATGGATCGCCGAGCTTCGGATTCCCTTCAGCCAGCTCCGCTTCTCGCGCGATTCGGTGCAGACCTGGGGACTCCAGGTGCGCCGGTTCATCAAGCGCAACAACGAGCAGGATCAGTGGTCGTGGTGGGGGAAGAAGGAAGCGGGCGGCCCGCAGCGGTTCGGCCACCTCGCCGGGATTCGGATGCCGCACTCGACCTCCGGGCTCGAGCTGCTGCCCTACGTGGTGAGCAAGTCGGCGTCGGTCGCGCACACCGCGGGTGATCCGTTCAACACCCACGGCCGTCCGACGATGCGCGCCGGTCTCGACCTGAAGGATCGTCTGACATCCAACCTCACGCTCGACGCGACGTTCAATCCCGATTTCGGCCAGGTCGAAGTCGATCCGGCGGTGCTGAATTTGTCGCAATTTGAGACTTTCTTCCCCGAGAAGCGGCCGTTCTTCATCGAAGGCGCGCAGGTGTTCAACTTCGGCGGCTTGAGCTGCAACTTCTGCAGCAACGCCGAGGGGTTCAGCGCGTTCTATTCGCGGCGCATCGGACGGGCGCCGACGGGAGCGTCGCTGGCCACCGATCCAAACCGCTTCGCCGATGTGCCGGACGCGACGACGATCCTCGGCGCGGCGAAGATCACGGGACGCACGTCGAAGGGGTACACCGTCGGGCTGTTGAACGCCGTGACCGGCGACGCGACGGCGCGGGTCGAGACGATGACCGGTGACCGGGCGACGCAGCGCGTCGAGCCGCTCGCCGACTACTACGTCGGCCGCTTGAAGAAGGATTTTCTGAGCGGGAATCTCGTGTGGGGCGGCGTCACGAGCGGCGTCGCGCGGCGGCTCGACGATACCTTCGCGCCGCGGCTCGCGCAGCACGCCGAGCTCTATGGCAGCGACGTCTTCTACACCTGGCACGATCGCATGTGGGTGCTCCAGGGCGTGGCGGCGCTGACGAACGTCTCCGGCGACGCGCGGGCGATCAAGGCGCGGCAGCTTTCGAGCGCGCGGTACTTCCAGCGTCCCGACCGGGGCGACGGCTCCGACGGCTTTCTCTCGAACCGCTTCGATTCGCTCGCGACCTCCCTGCGCGGCGCGGGGGCGTATCTGCGCATCGCCAAGCAGACGGGCGATTGGTTCGGCGAGCTCCAGGGGAATACGCGCACGCCGGGCTACGAGACGAACGACTACGCATTCCAGCGCAACGCCGACTTCATCTGGATGAACGGCAACATCGGCCGGCAGTGGACGACACCCGGCTCGTGGTATCGCAGCATCACGACGATCGCCGGCGCGCAGAATCAGCGGAACTACGAAGGCGACGTGACGCAGCGGCAGTACCACGCCTACTTCTCGACGCAGACGCCGCAGTTCTGGTATCTGTCGACGTTCTTCATTCGCCGGCCGTCGGTGATCGCCGACCGTGCACTGCGCGGCGGTCCGGCGGTGCGGACGACGAACGACAACTACGCGGAAGTCGACCTGTCGAGCGATTCACGCTCGCAGCTGATCGGCAACGGCGGCGTGAGCCGCGATTGGGACGACCATGGCGGCTCGAGCGCGAACGTCTATCTGAACGCGACGTATCGCCCGGTATCGAACGTGAGCATGTCGTTCGGCCCGTCGCTCTTCAACGGGCGCAGCTATGCGCAGTACGTGAAGGCGGTCTCCGATCCGACGGCGACGTCGTTCTACGGCTCGCGGTACGTGGTGTCGTCGATCGACCAGCGGCAGCTCGGCCTCGACACGCGCCTCAGTGTGACATTCTCGCCGCGCATGACGGTGGAGCTGTACATGCAGCCGTTCTTCGCGTCGGGGAAGTATTACGACTTCAAGGAGTATGTTGCGCCACGGTCGGCGGACGTCGCGGTGTATGGCCGCGATCGCGGAACGATCACGCCGACGCGAGACGCGCAGGGGAGCATCACGTCGTACACCGTCGACCCGGACGGCATCGGCGCCGCGCCGACGTTCACGATCTCCAACCCGAACTTCTCGCAGCAGTCGCTGCGCGGCAACGCGGTGTTCCGCTGGGAGTACCGTCCGGGCTCGGTGCTTTATGTCGCGTGGACGCAGAGCCGATCGGCCGATGCCGCGTTCGGGGATCTCGACTTCACGAGAGACCGCACGGCGCTGCTCGCCGCGCGGCCGGACAACATCTTCCTCGTGAAGGCGTCGTGGTGGCTGACGCGCTGATCAGGGGCGCATCGCGCCGCTGCGCAGATCGTCGCGGCTGAGCTCGCGCAGATCGGCGACCTTCGGCGGCTCGCCGGTGACCATGCCCTTCACCATCTGGAAGAGCACCATCGGCGTCGGGCGGTCCTTCTTGCTGTAGGTCACGCTGTCGGCTTCGACGAGGATGAGCGCGATGCGCGGATCGTGAGGTCCGCCGTCGCGCTTTCCGTCGCCGGTGTCGCCGAGCCACATCTTCCAGTCGGGCTGGTAGAGGGCGTCGATGAGGTCGCGATCCTTCGTGAGAATCGCGCGGCCGCTCACGCTCACCCACTCGCGCGTGCGATCGCGGTAGTAGGACACGTTGACGTGGGCGTCCTTGGCGATCTCCTCGAACTTCTCTGATTCGGCGTTGGTCATGAACCACAGATCGGCGCCCGCAGTGCGGCGCTGCGTGGCCATGGCACGCGAGACGAGATGGCCGTCCGCGCGTCGCGTCGTCACCATCGCCGTCTCGATGCCGTCGATCAGCTTGTAGAGGTCGTCGAGCTTCTTCTCGACGGGAACCTCGTTGTCCTTGTTCTTGTCGGTGGCGTCCATGCCGCCGAAGACGGCAGGTTCAGTGCCGCAGAGCTTCAACGGCCTCGGCAACAGCCACCGCGTGA
>CBHWBX010000195.1:0-7846 GCA_966111935.1 uncultured Gemmatimonadaceae bacterium | reverse complement strand
CGAGCGGGATCGAACCGCTGACCTCTTGAATGCCATTCAAGCGCTCTCCCAACTGAGCTACGCCCCCTCGTCCCACGATACTGCCTTGGTGCCTCGACTGCTGCACCGGGCCTGTTGGAAGGGCCCTCCCAACCACCACCGCGCGAACAATTTACGAGGCGTTGGACAGGAACCACCAAGTATAGCCGAGGGTATAGCGAGTGTCAACGAATTGGGGCTGGCGAAAATTTCATGGGCCGGTATTTTGCAGCGCCTTCCCATGACTCGCTCATAGCGATCTGGGACGGTGCGCGCGGTGCCATCACGTTGACCGCGCAGTGCAGATTAGCTGTAGCGACGCGGTTGTAAGGCAGGCCGCCGCTCCATAGATGCCGACTCCAACGCGCCTTGGGCGCGAGGGTAAACCGCAACATGACCGAACTCAAGCGTCGTCGCCGCCGGACGGCACCCGCTGGGATCGCCCCAAACGAGCCCGAACGCGACATTCTCGACCAGTACCTCTATGAGGTCTCGACCTATCCGCTCCTCAAGGGAACGGAGGAGATCGACCTGGCCAAGAAGATCCGCGCCGGCGACCAGGACGCACTCCAGGAGCTCGTGAAGCGCAATCTCCGCTTCGTGATCTCCGTCGCAAAAAAGTACCAGAACCGCGGCCTTCCCCTCATCGATCTCATCGGTGAAGGCAACGTCGGGCTCCTCACCGCTGCCCGGAAGTTCGATCCCGATCAGGGCGTGAAGTTCATCTCCTACGCCGTGTGGTGGATCCGTCAGGCCATTCTCTCCGCGCTCGCCCGCCAGGGCCGCACGGTGCGCGTTCCGCTGAACCGCACCGCCGACCTGTCGCGCATCATCAAGGCGTCGGAGATCCTCCGTCAGAAGCTCAATCGCGAACCCAGCCCGGAAGAGCTCTCGCAGCTCACCGGTCTGTCCGTCGACGTCGTCCAGTCGCTCGCCGCGCTCAACACCAGCGACGTCCGCCTCGACGCCCCGATGGATCCGGAAGGCGATCGCTCCCTCATCGAGCGCTTCGTCGCCGACGAGATGCCGGATACCGAGGAAGAGGCGATGAACCGCTTCCTCAACGACGAGATCGAGCAGGCGCTCGGCACGCTCCCGCCGCGCGACGCCAAGGTCCTCCGTCTGTACTTCGGGCTCGAAGGTGGTCGTGAGCACACCCTCGAGGAAATCGGCTCGATGCTCGGCGTCACCCGCGAGCGTGTCCGCCAGCTTCGCGATCGCGCCCTCAAACGCCTCCGCGAAGGCGATGTCGGCCGCGCGCTGGGAAGCTTCGCCGCGTAAATCGACGGGAACGAAAAACGAGAGCGGGCCGGCAGAGATGCCGGCCCGTTTCTTTTATGTGATCCCGACCCTAGCCGCCGCTTCCCGGCAAGATCACATTTCTGAGTATGGGACCTCTCGGTCCCCGTTACCCGTCTCTCGTAGCTCCGATGATTCAGCTGATCGACGTCTACAAATCCTTCGGACCGAAGAAGGTCCTTCAGGGCTTCACCCTCGACGTCGTCGAAGGCGAGACGATGGTCATCATCGGCTACTCGGGCACGGGCAAATCGGTCACCATCAAGCACATCGTCGGACTGCTCGAGCCCGACTCCGGCCAGGTCCTCGTCGACGGGCTCGACGTGCCCCATCTCTCGCGCCGCGACCTGTATCAGCTCCGCGCGCGCATCGGCTACGTCTTCCAGTTCGCCGCGCTCTTCGACTCGTTCACGATCGGCGAGAACGTCGCGATGGGCCTGCGCAAGCAGCAGGAGCTAAGCGAGCGCGAGATCGCGGAGCGCGTGCACGACGCCCTGGAGCTCGTCGACCTGCCGAACGTCGAGAATCGCTTTCCCGCCGAGCTGTCCGGCGGCATGCGCAAGCGCGTCGGCATCGCCCGCGCGATCGCCCTGCGCCCGAAGTACATCCTCTATGACGAGCCGACGACCGGCCTCGATCCGGTGACGAGCGCGGTCATCGACCAGCTCATGGTCCGCATGCGCGACAAGCTCGGCGTCACGAGCATTGTCATCACCCACGACATGCGCAGCGCTTACACCGTCGGGACGCGCATGGCGATGCTCTATCAGGGACGCGTGCAGCAGGTCGGCACGGTCGAGGAGATCCAGCGCACCACCGATCCGATCGTCCGGCAGTTCATCGACGGCCGGCCAGACATGGAGCCGGACGAGATGCCGGTCGGAGCGGGGCAGCCGTAATGGCTCGCCGCCCGGTGAGCGAGAGCGACGCACGCGACGAGACCTCCGCGGGTGGGGTCGTCTTCCGCATCGCCGACGGGCAGGCGTTCTTCCTGTTGATTCGCGACAGCTATCAGAACTGGGGCTTTCCGAAGGGACACGTCGAGCCGGGCGAAGCGCTCGAGGCCGCGGCCCTGCGCGAAGTCGGCGAGGAGACGGGGCTCGACGGACTCACGGTGCGCGGCTCGATCGAGGTGATCGACTGGTTCTTTCGCTTCCGCGGCCAGCTCATCCACAAGTTCTGTCACTTCTATCTGATCGAAACCGCGGAGACGCGAACGTCGCCGCAGCGCGCCGAGGGGATCACCGCCTGTCGCTGGACGCCGTTCGACGAGGCGCAGTCGCTCATCTCCTACGCCAACGCGCGCGAAGTGCTGCGCCGAGCGCAGGAGATGGTCCTCGAGTACTCCGCGTCCACCTGACATGACTGTCGCCGCGCAGTCGGCAGTGCCTTTCTCGGGCGGCGGCGGCAACTCCGCTCCCGGCGTCGCGCCGGCGATCGTCGCCTACACCCAGCGCGAGCGCGTGCGGCAGTTGATGAAGGCGGCCTTTCCCCGCCGCAAAGCGCGCGTCCTCCTCGCGCGCACGCTCGACGACTTCGACGCGACGTTCAAATCGAATCTCATCGACGCGGCGATCGTCGACGTCGGCAGCGCGCAGGAAGACACCTGGCGCGTCGCGTCGCTGGCGCGTGAGTATCCGAGCATCCCGTTCTTCGGGCTCACCGCGCTGCGCGCCGCCGAAGCGCCGGCGCTCGCCCAGTGCGCGCAGTTCGAGTTTGCCGACGTGCTCGTCGACGGCGTCGACGATGCCGCGGCGCGCGAGCTCGTCCAGCGACTGGGCTTCTCGGCGCGCTTCGCGCGCGCGCTCGACGATCCGCCGCGCGTGCTCGCGCTGGATTCGCCGCTCCAGCAGGCGGCATGGCGGTTCATCGTCTCGCACGCCGGACGTCCCGTGCGTACCTCCACGCTCGCGACGCACCTCAAGGTCACGCGCGAGCACCTGAGCCGGTCATTCGCGGCCGGCGGCGCGCCGAATCTCAAGCGCATCATCGACCTCGTGCGCATCGTCGCCGCGGCGGAGCTGGCGAAGAACCCGGGCTATGACCTGCGCGACGTCGCCAACATTCTCGAATTCGCATCCTCGTCGCATCTCTCGAGCACCGCGATGCGGGTCATCGGCACCAAGCCGGCGTCGCTGACGCGGCTCCGTACGATCGACCTCGTCGAGCGTTTCGTGAAAGGGCACGGGCGGAGCCGGGGCTGACGGCGCGGCGTAAAGATTATTACTGAACGTTCAGTCAGACTTGAACGTACCCTTATAGTTCGTAGTCCACGTAGTCTCTCTCCGCTCTCCACTGTATCTCGACGCCAATGTCCAGCGACATTGCCGTCTCTCGCTGTGCCACCGGAACGACTCGGCGTGCCGGCCCGTTGACGGTTGCAGTTCTCGCATTACTCGGCGCCTCCGCGCCGCGCCTGTTCGCACAGGCAGCTCCCGCGGCGCGCTCCGACAGCGCACTCGCAGTGCGCATCGACACTCTGCTCGACCTCACCGACGTCGTCCGCCGCGCGCTCGACGTCAGCCCGCAGGTCGCGGCAAGCGAAGCCGGGCTTCGCGCCGCGCAGTCGGAGCAGCGCGTCACCACCGGCGCGTACCTGCCGTCGCTCTCCGCGAACTCGGCGCTATTGCGCTCGAACGTCACGACGACGCCCGTGCCCGGCTCGCTTCCTTCCAGCTACTCGGCCGGGCTCGCCTCGTCGATCGACATCTTCACCGGCGGGCGTCGCTCGTCGGATCGCGATCGGGCGCGCGCCGACGTGGCCGCGGCGGAAGTCGGCGACGTCTCGCAGCGCTTTGCCGTGACGCTCACCGCGCGGCGCGCCTTTTACGACAATCTGCGCGCGAGCGATCTCGTCGACGTCGCGCGGGCGCGCGTCGCGCAGGCCGAGCGCGCGTACCAGTATGCTCAAGCGCGCGTGCGCGCCGGTCGCACCACGAAGTCCGACGAGCTGCGCGCACGGCTCGAGCTGACGTCGGGCCAGCAGCAGCTCGTCGCGGCCCTCGATACGCTTCAGACGTCCGCGTTCTCGCTCGGGCGTCTCGTCGGTGCGAACGGTCCGGTGGGCGCGCGACGTTCAGCCGCGGCTGAACCTCGGGCGCTGGCGATCGGCGACAGCGAGATCGTGCGCCTCGCCATCGACGCGTCGCCGTCCGTGCGTTCGGCTCGGGCGGCCGAGCAGGCGACGAGCGCGGCGACGCGTTCCGCGCGTGCGACGTACCTCCCCGGTCTTCGTGTGACGGGCGGCTACAACTGGGCGAACCAGGCGCCGGTCGTCGGCGCCGTGCGCCCGGGCTGGTCCGTCGCGCTCGGAACGAGCTACCCGCTCTTCAACGGATTTCAGCGCGAGGACGCGGTGACGCGCGCCGACGCCGCGGCGGAAGTCGCGCGCGTGTCGGCGCTCGACGTCACGCGACAGGCGCGCACCGAAGCGGCGCGGCTGCTCGCCGGGCTTCGCTTCTCCGAGCGGAACATCGCGCTCGCCGGCGAAGCGGTGCAGTCGGCGCAGGAAGATCTGCGCGTGCAGAGCGAGCGGTATCAGGCGGGGATCGCGACCGAGCTCGATCAGCTCACGTCGCAGCTCGCGTTGACGCAGGCGCAGCTGAGCCTCGTCGCCGCGCGCTTCAATTACTTGATCACGCGCGCGCAGCTCGAGGCGCTCGTGGGACGGGAGCTGTAACGCCATGTGGCTCGTACATCTGGCGCTGAAGCGCCCGTATACCTTCGTCTGCACGTCGATCCTCGTGCTCATCTTCGGCATCGTCGCCGTGCTGCGCATGCCGATCGACATCTTCCCGGCGATCAACATCCCGGTCGTCTCGGTGATCTGGCAGTACGCGGGCCTGTCGCCGAGCGACATGGAGCAGCGCGTCGTCACCCTCGCTGAGCGCGTGTATTCCAGCTACGTCAACGACATCGAGCACGTCGAGTCGCAGACGATGGCCGGCATGAGCGTCGTGAAGGTGTACTTCCAGCCCGACGCGAACGTCGACGCCGGCATGGCGCAGCTCGCCGCGGCGTCGCAGGGCGTGACGCGCAACATGCCGCCGGGCATGTCGCCGCCGTTCATGATTCGCTTCAACGCGACCGACGTGCCGATCATGCAGCTCAGCCTCTCGAGCCCCAAGCGCTCGGAAGCCGAGCTCGCGGACTTCGCGACGAACTTCGTGCGCGTCCCGCTCGCGACGGTCCACGGCGTGTCCATCCCGCCGGCGTACGGCGGCGTGCCGCGCGTCGTGAACGTCGACATCGACCCGCAGGCGCTGTTCGCGAAGGGATTGTCGCCGGCCGACGTCAGCGCGGCGATCAATCAGCAGAACGTCATCATGCCCGCCGGCTCGGCGCGCATGGGTGAGCGCGAGTACTTCGTGAAGCTCAACGGCTCGCCCGATTCGTCGAAGGACCTTGCCGATCTGCCGATCAGGCAGGTGAACGGCGCGACGGTCTATTTGCGTGACGTCGCCCAGGTGCGCGACGGCGCCGGCATCCAGACGAACATCGTGCGCGAGAACGGCAAGCGCGGCACCTATCTGACGGTGCTCAAGAACGCCAAGGCGTCGACGCTCGCGATCGTCGATCAGGTGAAGGAGGCGCTCCCGCGCATCCGCGCCGGCGTGCCGCCGGACGTCAACGTGAACATCCTCGGCGACCAGTCGACGTACGTGCGTGCGACCATCGCCGGCGTGTTGCGCGAGGGCGTGATCGCGGCGCTCCTCACGGCGTTGATGATCCTCGTCTTCCTCGGCAGCTGGCGCTCGACGATCATCGTCGCGACGTCGATCCCGCTGAGCGTGTTCGTCTCGATCATCTGCCTCTGGGCGATGGGCGAGACCCTCAACGTGATGACGCTCGGCGGCCTCGCACTCGCCGTCGGCATCCTCGTCGATGACGCGACGGTGGCGATCGAGAACATCCATCGAAACGTCGAGCTCGGGAAGCCGCTCTACGACGCGATCGTGGATGGCGCCGAGCAGATCGCGATCCCCGCGTTCGTATCGACGCTGTCGATCTGCATCGTGTTCCTCCCGATCTTCGCCCTCACCGGTCCCGCGGCGGCGTTGTTCCGCCCGCTCGCGCTCGCGGTGATCTTCGCGATGGCAGCGTCGTACTTCCTGTCGCGTACTCTCGTGCCGACGATGGCCGCGTACATGCTGCCGAAGGAAGTCGATGCGCACCACGCCGAGCGCGCCGGATTGGCCGTCGATCGCACGCGCTTCCGTCGCGTCGTCGACGTGTTCAACGCGCGTTTCGAAAAGTTCCGCGGCGGCTATCACGCGATCCTCGCCTGGGCGATGGAGCATCGCACCGCGGTGCTCGTCGGCGCCGGCTCGTTCGTCGTCGCATCGATGCTGCTCGTCCCGGCGATCGGCGAGGACTTCTTCCCGCAGGTCGACGGCGGCCAGTTCCAGCTCCACATTCGCGCGCCGTCGGGCACGCGTCTCGAGGAGACCGAGCGGATCTTCGCGAGCGTCGAGCAGTCGATCCGCCGGACGATTCCGAAGAAGGACCTCCAGCTGATCCTCGACAACCTCGGCCTGCCGACCTACGGCGTGTCGCTGGCGATCGGCGCGAACGCGACGGTCGGTCCGCAGGACGGCGACATGCTCGTGCAGCTCTCGTCGGAGCACGAGGGCTCGACCTGGGACTATGTGCGCAAGCTGCGGAAGGAGCTGCCCAAGCAGTATCCGGGCGTGACCTTCTTCTTCACGCCGGCGGACATGGTGAACCAGGTGTTGAATCTCGGTTTGCCGGCGCCGATCGACGTGCAGATCGCCGGCCGCAATCTCCAGGGCAACTACGCGATGGCGCAGCGGCTCGCGCGCGAGATCGAGAAGATCCCGGGCGCCGTGGACGTGCGCGTGCAGCAGCGCATGGATGCGCCGGAGCTTCGGTTCAATGTCGACCGCATCAAGGCGCAGCAGCTCGGCCTGTCGCAACGCGATGTCGCGAGCGACGTGCTGATCTCGCTCTCCTCGAGCGGTCAGACGGCGCCGAACTTCTGGCTCGACCCGCGCAACGGCGTGCAGTACGCGGTGAACGTGATGACGCCGCAGTACAAGATGGGGACGGTCGAAGCGGTCGAGAGCACGCCGATCACCGCGCCGGGGCAGGCGACGCCACAGTTGTTCGGCAATCTCGCGACGTCGAGCCGCGGCGTCGGCCCGGCCGTCGTGAACCACTACAACGTGCAGCCGATCTTCGACGTCTTCGCGAGCGCCGACCGGCGCGACCTCGGCGGCGTGGCGCGCGAGATCGATCGCATCATTGGAAAGGCGAAGGCGGATCTGCCGCGCGGCACGCAGATCAACGTGCGCGGCCAGGTGCAGAGCATGCGCGACTCGTTCACGGGTCTCGGACTCGGCATTCTGTTCGCCATCCTGCTCGTCTACATCATTCTCGTCGTCAACTTCCAGAGCTGGCTCGATCCGCTGATCATCATCATGGCGCTTCCGGGCGCGCTCGCCGGCAACGTCAGGATGCTCTACAACACCCACAAGACTTTCACCCTGCCTACCCACATGGGCGCGAT
>CBHWBX010000194.1:0-7851 GCA_966111935.1 uncultured Gemmatimonadaceae bacterium | reverse complement strand
GTCCCCGATCTCACGTACGTCAAGCGCGCCTTTCTGCTCGGCTTCCCCGCGTCGATCGAACAGTCGGCGCGCGCGCTCGGCATCACGGTGCTGACCTTCCTCATCACGAGCTTCGGCACGCTGACGCTCGCCGCATACGGCGTCGGCTCGACGATCCTCCAGGTCATCATGATCCCGGCGATGGGATTGTCGATGGCCGTCTCGGCGCTCGTCGGGCAGAACATCGGCGCCGGCAACATCGAGCGCGCCGAGCAGATCGGCAAGCTCGGCGCGTGGCTCGGCTTCACGATCCTGACCGGCTTCGGCATCATCGCGTTCTTCTTCGCGCCGCAGCTCGTGGCGTTCTTCGTTCCGAAGGATCCGGACGTCATCGCGCACGGCGCGACGTACGTTCGCACGATGGCACTCGCCTGGGGCTTCCTCGGCGCGCAGTTCTCGTTGACCGGCGTCCTGCGCGCCTCGGGGAACATGGTGTCGACGATGGTGCTGACCCTCGTCTCGCAGTGGGTGCTCCAGTTCCCGCTCGCCTACGTGCTCTCAAAGCACACCGACATGGGCGAACGCGGCATCTGGTGGGCGTTCCCGGTGACGAACGTGATCATCGTGCTGGTAACGCTGGCCGTCTACGCGAAGGGGGATTGGAAGCGGAAGCGACTGATGGAGCCTGGCTCGGTCGAAGAGGGTGTCGTTGCGAGCGAGATGATCGCGACCGAAGGGGTGCGTCAGTAGCGTCTCAGTCGCGCACTGTCCGCCTGGTGAGTTGGACGAACCGTCGCTGGATCCGAGCGGAGCTCAGCACCTGGGTGCCGAGCTCCCCGACAGATCGATCTGGCAGGTCTTCGTGCCGCCGGCGATCGTGAACGTAAGCGTGGCCATCTTCGTTCCGTTGAACGTCAGCACGCCGTGCGCGGTGGTGTTCGTCGAGAACACGCTGCCGAGTGTCGACGAGCCGGTGATATCGGTCGTGATCGAGCCGGAGGCCGGATAGGGATTCGACGTGTTCGCCGGGAGAACGACGTTCGTGGTCGTGCTCGTCGCATCGATCGCCGTGTGGATCGTCGTCGAGCCGTTGGTGGTGATGACCGTATCGCGATCGCGCGACGTACCGCTCAGCGACTTCGTGGTCGACAGCAGACCGATCAGCATCATGTCGCTGTGGTGGTTGATCACCACCGAGCCGGTGCCAGGGCCGTTGGAACCCGACGCGACGCCGTTGATGTCGACCACCGTGCGCACCGACGAGGTCGTCGCCGGGTTGACCGCGGCGAGCGGCTGGCCGTTCTGGTCGTACAGGAAATACTTGAGGTTGTAGGTGATCGGGCCTTCGGTGCGCGGCGCGCAGGTGAAGCTCTGGTCGCTCGCCAGAAACGGACAGCTCGCCGGGTCGAAATTCGGCAGCGTCACGCCCGGCAGGCCGATCGCAGTGCGGGCGCCGGCGAAGCTGCTCAGGTCGCCCTTGGCGGTCTGAGCGACGACCGTGTTCACGTCGAGCGACGCTTGGGGTCCCGTTGAATCATTCGAAGAGCAGGCGGCGCTCACAGCGAGCACAGCAGTAAGGCTCAGCCGTAGGATCATTTTGGGTGTCGTCATGTCGTCAATGAGTATCAAGGCCCATGCGCGTCCACCGGGACGCCCTCGAAAAGGCCTCACCAAAATACAAGTCTGCCGAAGGGCTTAAAATGTTGTAAGTTGAAGTATGCCAAAGAGATGGACGATTCAGGCCGGGATCATCGCGCTGGGCGCGGTGGTCGCGATCGGTACGCTCGAGCACGGATCGTATGTCGCTCAGGCGCCGCTCGTTCAGCGGGTGGCGGCCGGTGACTCTACGGCACGTGCGAAGATGAGCTCGCTGGTCGCAGGGGCGACGCCGACTTCGGCACAGGCGGATTCGACGACGGAGCAGTTTGCGGGGGGGCTCGATAGCGGCAGCACCCACCCTCGGGTGGAGTACTGGGTCAATCGCCTCTCCACGAGCATGTCGGGCGGCTTCACGAAGTCGCTCAAGAAGATGGACAAGTACGCGGACATGATCACCGGGAAGCTCGAGGCGCACGACATGCCGACGGACTTCGCGTACCTCGCGCTGATCGAGTCGGACTTCAATCCGAACGCGAAATCGCGGGTCGGCGCGGTCGGGATGTGGCAGTTCATGAAGGGCACGGCGAAGACGTACGGGCTCGCCGTCGGCAGGAAGGTCGACGAACGAAAGAATCCCGCGCCGGCCACGGACGCGGCGATCAAGTACCTCACGTCGCTCCACGACCGCTTCGGCTCGTGGTATCTCGCGGCGGCCGCCTACAACTCGGGCGAAGGCACGGTTCGCAAGGCAATGAAGAAAGTGCTCGGCCGCACGACGGGTACGGATGAAGACTTCTTCAAGATCATGAAGGCACTGCCGAAGGAAACGCAGGACTACGTGCCGAAGCTCATCGCGGCGGCGCGGATCGGCAATGATCCGGAAAAGTACGGCCTCAGTGTTGAATGATGATCTCGTACGACCGTAAGCGCGCGGACTGATCATACGTCTGCGACGCGACGATGATTTCATCGGCGCCGGTTCTCGCGACAAGCTCGCGGAGCCGGCGCCGAATCGTTTCCGGCCCGCCGACGATCGCGTTCGCGAACAGCGCGTCGTACTGCACGCGCTCGAACGGCGAGAGCGGCGGCTCGTAGTTCGCGATCGGCGGCGGCACCGGAATCGGATGGCCGCGCCGCAGCGCGATCATCGACTGCTGATACGACGAGAAGAGATACTGCGCGTCGCCATCGCTGTCGGCGGCGACGATCGTCGCGCCGACCATCAGATACGGACGCTCGTGCTGATCGCTTGGCTGGAAGCCGGAGCGATAGGTCTCGATCGCGTCCATGAGCTGCATCGGCGCGAAGTGCGACGCGAACGCGAACGGCAGTCCGAGCTTCGCCGCGAGCTGCGCGCCGAACAGACTGGAGCCAAGGATCCAGATCGGGACATCGATGCCGGCGCCGGGGATCGCCCGCACCACGGTGTCGCCGCGGAAGTACGCCATCAGCTCGAGCACGTCCTGCGGGAACGCCTCGCCGGCCATCGGATGGCGACGGAGCGCCTGCGCGGTCACCTGATCGGAGCCCGGGGCGCGCCCGAGACCGAGATCGATCCGTCCAGGATATAGAGATGCTAAAGTCCCGAACTGCTCGGCGATGACGAGCGGCGGATGATTCGGCAGCATGATGCCGCCGGCGCCGACGCGAATCGTGCGCGTGCCACCGGCGACGTGCCCGATCACGACCGACGTCGCGGCACTCGCGACGCTCGGGATGCCGTGATGCTCCGCCACCCAGAAGCGCTCGTAGCCGAGTCGCTCGGCGTGCTGCGCGAGCTCGAGCGTGTTGCGGAGCGAGTCACCGATCGTTCCACCCTGAACGATCGGCGAGAGGTCGAGCACGGACAGCTTGGTCACGTCAGATCTCCACCGAAGTCGGCTGCAGCGGCGAGGCAAGAATCGTCGCGCGGCGTCCGACGGCGAGCGCCAGTCCCGCGGCGACGAGACAGAGCGCGCCCGACGACCAGAAGGCGAGCTGATAATCGCCGAGCGTCGTGCGGATCCACCCCGCCGAGAATGCGGTGATCGCGGCGCCGAGCTGATGGCCCGCGGCGATCCATCCGAACATGATCGGCGCGCGCTCCTTGCCGAACGCGTCCGTCGCCAGCTTCACCGTCGGCGGCACGGTGGCGATCCAATCGAGCCCGTACCACACCGCGAAGACGAGCAGTCCCGTGCTCGTCCCGGCGAGCGCGAACGGAAGGAACACGAGACTCAAGCCGCGCAGGCTGTAGTACCACGCGAGGAGCTTGCGACTGTCCCAGCGGTCGGTGAGCCAGCCCGACCCCGTCGTGCCGACGAGATCGAACATGCCCATCAGCGCGAGCAACCCCGCGGCGCGCACTTCGGGGATGCCGTGATCGTGCGCCGCCGGGATGAGATGCGTGCCGATGAGGCCATTCGTCGACGCGCCGCAGATGAAGAAGGTGCCGAAGAGCAGCCAGAAGTCGCGCGAGCGCGCGCCGTCGCGCAACGCGTGCAGCGCGGCGGCGGCGGGATTCGTCTTCGGCGCGGCGGATGTGTCGTGGGAAGGCACACCGCCGAACGGCGCGAGCCCGAGGTCGGCGGGACGCTCGCGCATCAGCAGCGCGACGAGCGGAATCATGATCGCCGCGCCGGCGGCGACGATCGAGACCGCCCAGCGCCAGTTGTGCCGCTCGATCATCGACGCGAGCATCGGTAGAAAGACGAGCTGTCCCGTCGCCGTGCTCGCGGTGAGGATGCCGAGCGCAAGTCCGCGCCGCTCGACGAACCAGCGATTGACGACCGTCGCGCCGAGCACGATCGCCACCATTCCCGACCCGATGCCGACGACGACGCCCCAGAGGAGAATCAGCTGCCAGGCTTCACGAACCTGAGTGGCCAATCCGACGCCGGCGGCGAGCATCGTCATCGCCGCGAGCGTCGTCCGTCGCACGCCGAAGCGCTGCATCAGCGCTCCGGCGAACGGTCCCATGAGCCCGTAGAGCAGGATGTTGATCGAGACCGCGAGCGAGATCGTCGCGCGGCTCCAGTGGAACTCCTGCTCGAGCGGGATGATCAACACGCCCGGCGCCGAACGGATCCCTGCCGCGGCGAGCAGCGTCAGGAAGGTGACGCCGAGGACTACCCAGCCGTAGTGAATTCTTCGGGCCATCACGAAGTATGCGTGTGGCCCGCAAGGGCGGGGCGATCAGTCGATGTACAAACGCTCGAACCTGATCGGATAGCTCGACCATGGGCAGTAGGTGCCGCTCGTCGACTGCCGATTCCCCGTCGACCACTCGAAGAACTGATCGACCTCCGCCGCACTCCGCATCGGCGCGCCGTCGCAGATCTCGATCGCGTTGTCGACGAGACGCACCGTCTCCGGCTTGAAGCGGAAGGGATGCACGTTGTCGAAGCCGTAGCCACGCTCGATCGTCCCCGTGAGCATCCGCGGGCCGCCGGTCTTCGTCTGCACATATCGCTCGGCGGCCGCGATCGACGCCGAGTCGGTGATCCACACCTTGAGCGTGTCCGCCGGATGCCCTTCGAAGGCAAACGTCACCAGCGCGCCATCGGTCGCGCCTTTCGTCGGCTCGGTGTTGCTGTCCGAGCATCCCGCGAGCGCGACGAGGCCCGCGGTGATGAAGTAGGAAGGAATTCTGTATCGCATGTGGGGCTGAACCAGACCACCCGCGATCCGGTCATCCTAATGCGCTTCGGGACCACCGGGGTGCAGCGGCGTCCACGACGGCGGATCGCTCGCGGGAAAGCTCTCGATCGATGCCTCGGTGACTTCGTCGCCATGGCCGCTGCGGACCTCGAGACGTCGCACGGTCTGGCCGATGCACTTGTCCATCACGACGGTGAGGCCGCCGTCGGATGCGATGCGGGCGGCTTCGTCATTCGAGATGCCGAGCTGCAGCCACAGAACCTTCGCGCCGATCTTCACCGCGTCTTCAGCGACCGCCGGCGTCTCTTCGGCACGCCGAAACACGTCGACGACGTCGACCGGCTCGGGGATGTCGGCGAGCGATGCGTACGCTCTGCGTCCGAGCACCGACTCTTCCTTCGGCGTCACCGGGATCACACGGAAGCCTGCGTCGAGCAGGATCTTCATCACACCGTGCGACGGCCGGTCCGTTCGCGACGACGCACCGACCATCGCGATGGTGCGGACCGACGTCAGAAGATCCCGAAGCTGCTGGTCGCCCGGATTCACGTGCGTCATCACCCACCTCCCCGTTGAGGACTCCCGTCAGCGCTCGACCGGCGTGACGGTCATCCGCTGCGGCTCTCCGCCGCGGAAATAGGACACTTCAATCTCTCGGCCAATCGTCTCTTCGCCGAGCAGTCGATGAAGGTCGTCGACACTCGACACCGGCGCGCCGCCGATCGCGACGACGAGATCCCGCGGCGCGAGACGCGCGCGTGACGCCGGGCTGTTCGGCTCGACGCTCGTGATGAGCACGGCGCCTTGCGCGACGAGACGATAGCGCTCCATCTGCCGCCGCGTGAGCTGGATCGTCTGGCCGGCGATGCCGAGATACGCGCGGCGCACGCGGCCGTCGCGAATGAGCCGCGAGGCCACGAGCTCGGCGGTGCGCGACGGGATCGCGAAGCAGATCCCCTGCGCGCCGGCGATCACGGCCGTGTTCACGCCGATCACGTCGCCGCGCGACGACACGAGCGGCCCGCCCGAGTTTCCGGGATTGAGCGCGGCATCCGTTTGCACGACGCCGTCGATCAACCGTCCGCTCTGCGAGCGCATCGAGCGGCCGAGTGCGCTCACGATCCCCGACGTCACCGTCGCCTGGAAGCCGAGCGGATTGCCGATCGCCACGACGAGCTGTCCGGGGCGCAGCGCCGAGGAATCGCCGAACGCCGCGAACCCCGGCGGCGTGTCGTCGATCTTCACCACCGCGAGATCGGTGTCCGGATCGTCGCCGACGAGATATGCCGGGTGCGTCGAGCCATCGCTGAACGTCGCGCGAATCGATTCCGCGCCGTGCACGACGTGGCTGTTCGTGAGCGCGAGCCCGTCGGGCGTGAAGAAGAATCCGGAGCCCGAGCTCTGAACCGGCCCCTGCCCGCGCGGACCACGCCGCGCCTGGAGGATCTCGAGGTGGATCACGGCCGGGCCGACCCGATCCACCGCTCCGACGATCGCGCGCGAATACGCGTCGAGGAGCTCCTCGTCGTGCGATACTGCTGCCAACATTCCGTTCTCCTGCAACCGATAGGAAAAGTTACAGGAGCACGGAAGGGCCTACTTACGGATTGCGTGACTGCGCCAGCGCGTCCGCCTTCATCTTCTCGCTCGCATACACCGCAATCTCCACCCGACGATTCTGCTGGCGGCCGGCGTCGGTGTCGTTCGACGCGATCGGCTCGGATTCGCCGCGGCCGGTCGTCTCGACACGCGACGTGCTCACGCCGTGCGACTCCAGATACCCAGCGACGGCGTTCGCGCGGCGGCGCGAGAGACCGAGGTTGTAGTCGTCGGCGCCCTGCGAGTCGGTGTGACCGACGAGCAGCAGCTTCGAGTCCCCGAAGCTCGAGAGATTCGACGCGAGGTTGTCGAGGTTGCGCTTCGACTCGCTGCGCAGCACGTCGGAGTTGAAGTCGAAGAGCAGTCCGGAATCGAACGTGACGACGAGCCCTTCGCCCACGCGCGTGACCTGCGCGCCGGGGACGCTCGCCTGGATCTGCTTCGCCTTCTGATCCATTTGATGGCCGATGATCGTGCCGGCGACGCCGCCGACCGCGGCACCGATGATGGCGCCGCGGGCCGTCGATCCTGTCGCCTTGCCGATCACGCTCCCGACGACTGCACCGCCGGTCGCGCCGATCACGGCGCCCTTTTCCGTGTTCGTGTTCAGAGTCTGGCAGGCCGAGCCGGCGACGAGCGTCGACAGCGTGACGCCATAGAGAATGCGCTTCTAATACATCTGTTCCTCGATTCAATGGACTGAGTGGGTAACGCACTCATCCGCAGGAAGCGTGCGCGTGCTATGGCACGTCATACCCGTGAATCTCGGCGGTGACCTTCGCGCCACGCGCAATTGGTGATGGGAAGTACGCGACGACGCGCTTTCGCGAGTTGCCGGGAACCCAGTCGATCGTGAGATCGCTCTCGGCGAGCGTCGTATCGGGAAGGGCGAGAGCCACGTGGACGTCGACCGACTTCGCCGCGTCGTCGCCGAGATTGCGCACGGTGAGATAGGCGCGCATCGCTTGGGCGGCCCCGCTCGTGGAATCGACGCTCACACTGAACGTCGGCGGACGATTGGGATGGACCGCATCC
>CBHWBX010000193.1:0-7851 GCA_966111935.1 uncultured Gemmatimonadaceae bacterium | reverse complement strand
GGCGCTGCTTGCAGCGCCACCCCGCTTTATTAAACAACTTCAAACGCCTTCAACCAAAGCGACGCCTCAGGCGTCGCACACCTTCCCGCGACCCGCAACCCGCCACCCGCAACCCGTTAGTTACTTCGTGGTATAGAGTGGGAATCGCGCAGTCAGAGCCTTGACCTCGTCACGCACCTTCGCCTTCACCGCCGCATCCTCCGGCGTCTTCAGCACGCGATCGATCAGCTCCGCGATTGTCCCCATCTCCGCCTCGCCCATCCCGCGGGTCGTCACGGCCGGCGTTCCGACGCGGATGCCGCTCGTCACGAACGGAGACTGCGTCTCCTTCGGCACGGTGTTCTTGTTCACCGTGATCGCGGCGTCGTCGAGCGCGAGCTGCGCGACCTTGCCGGTGAGCGACTCGCCGCGGCTGCGGAGGTCGATCAGCATCAGGTGATTGTCAGTACCGCCTGAAACGATATTGAAGCCGCGCTGCGACAGCGCGCCGGCGAGCGCCCGGGCGTTGGCGACGACGCGCTTCGAGTAATCCTTGAAGCTCGGGTCGAGCGCTTCCTTGAAGCACACCGCCTTCGCGGCGATGATGTGCTCGAGCGGACCGCCCTGGCTCCCCGGGAACACCGCCTTGTCGATCGCTTTCGCGTGCTGCTCGCGGGAGAGGATCATGCCGCCGCGCGGACCGCGCAGCGTCTTGTGCGTCGTCGTCGTGACGACGTCGGCGTGCGGGATCGGCGACGGATACGACCCACCGGCGACCAGGCCGGCGAAGTGGGCCATGTCCACCATGAAGATCGCACCGACTTCCTTCGCCACCTCGGCGAAGAACGCGAAGTCGATCACGCGGGAGTAGGCGCTGTAGCCGGCGAGCACGAGCTTCGGCTTGTGCTCGCGCGCCTTCGCCCGGACGTCGTCGTAGTCGATCAACCCTTCGTCGGTCACGCCGTACGAGACGGCCTTGAACAGCATGCCCGAGAAGTTCACCGGCGAGCCGTGGGTGAGATGCCCGCCGTTCGATAGATCCATGCCGAGGAAGGTGTCGCCCGGCTTGAGGAACGCCGTCATCGCCGCGTAGTTCGCCTGCGCGCCCGAGTGCGGCTGCACGTTCGCGTGCTCGGCGCCGAAGAGCTGCTTCGCGCGGTCGATCGCGATCTGCTCGACCTTGTCGACGACTTCGCAGCCGCCGTAGTAGCGCTTCCCCGGCAGACCCTCGGCGTACTTGTTCGTGAGCGCCGTGCCCATCGCTTCCATCACCGCGGGCGACACGAAGTTCTCGCTGGCGATGAGCTCGAGGCCGTGCTGCTGGCGCTCGATCTCGTCGTCGATCAGCGAGGCGATGTCGGAATCGCGCTCACGCAGCGCGGCGCCGGGGGAGCAGAGCTTGTGCTTCGTCCAATCGTTCATGTGTCGGATTTCTCGATTTTTTCGACGCGCCGCGCATGGCGGCCGCCTTCGAACGGCGTGTCGAGCCAGGCCTTCAGGATCTGCACCGCTTCCTGCTCGTCGACGAAGCGCGCCGGAAGCACGAGGACGTTGGCGTCGTTGTGCTCGCGGGCGAGCTTCGCGACTTCGGGGCTCCACGCGACCGCCGCACGAACGTGCGGATAGCGGTTCGCGGTGTAGCTCATGCCGAGCCCTGTGCCGCACATCAGCACGCCGCGCTTCACGGTGCCGTCGCTCACCTGCCGTGCGAGCGGGTGCGCGTAGTCGGCGTAGTCGGTGGAGTCGGCGCTGTTCGTGCCGAGATCGTCGACGTCGAAGCCGAGCTCCGCCAGCTTCCTCTCGAGCTTTTCCTTCAGCTCGAAGCCGGCGTGATCGGACGCGATGAGGATGCGCTCTTTCACTTGTTCGGCCACTGCGGCCAGGTGCGCACCATCGAGCCGACGGCCTGGATGCGCTGTTCAGCGAGACGGTCCGCGGCGAGATACGTCGGGATCGAATCGGACTTCGCGATCGCGAACACTTTGAGGATCGTGTCGTAGATCTCGTCGGCCTTGCGGAACGCGCGCGCCGACGTCCAGCCGGCGAGCTCGCTATAGACGTTGATCACGCCGCCGGCGTTCGCGACGTAGTCCGGCGCGTAGAGGATCTTGCGACGCTCGAGCTCATCGCCGTGCCGCTCCTCGAGGAGCTGATTGTTCGCCGCGCCGGCGACGATCTCGACGCGCAGCTGCGGGATCGTCGTGTCGTTGATGATCGCGCCGAGCGCGCACGGGGCGAAGATGTCCGCCTGCACCGCGTAGATCTCGTCGGAGGCGACGGCGCGCGCGCCGAACTCGTTGACGACGCGCTTCACGCGTTCGGCATCGATGTCCGTGACGACGAGCTTCGCGCCCGCCTCGTGCAGCTCCTTCGCGAGATAGTAGCCGACGTGGCCGCATCCCTGGATCGAGATGATCCGGTTCGCGAGATCGTCCGAGCCCCAGCGTTCCTTCGCCGCCGCCTGGATCGCGCGGAAGACGCCGTGCGCGGTGACCGGCGACGGATCGCCCGAGCGGCCGGCGAGGCCGCTGACGTAGTCCGTCTCCATGTGCACGTAATCCATGTCGGACGTGCTCGTGCCCACGTCTTCGGCGGTGATGTATCGGCCGCCGAGGCTCTCGACGAAACGACCGTGCGCGCGGAAGATCATCTCGCGATCGATCGTCTTGTTGTCGCCGATGATCACCGACTTGCCGCCGCCGAGATTGAGGCCGGCGACGGCGTTCTTGTAGGTCATACCGCGCGCGAGGCGCAGCGCATCGACGATCGCTTCCTCGTCGCTGGCGTAGCTCCAGAAGCGGGTCCCGCCGAGCGCCGGGCCGAGCACGGTGCTGTGCACGGCGATGATGCCGCGATAACCGGACGCCGAGTCCTGGCAGAGCACGAGCTGTTCGTGCCCCATTTCCGCGATCGTATCGAAGATCTGCATGGCGAAATCAGGTGTGTGAATAAAGTTCGCGCGCGATGACGACGCGCTGAATTTCCGACGTGCCTTCGTAGATCTCGGTGACCTTGGCGTCGCGGAACAGGCGCTCGACCGGATACTCCTTCACGTAGCCGTAGCCGCCGAAGATCTGCACCGCCTGCGTCGTCACCCACATCGCCGTCTCGCTGGCGAGCAGCTTGGCCATCGAGCCGAACTGCGTGATCGGCTCGCCGCGGTCCTTCGCGACGGCGGACATGTGGAGCAACGCGCGCGCCGCCGTGATCCGGGCCGCCATGTCGGCGAGCTTGAACTGGATCGCCTGGAACTCCTTGATCGGCTTTCCGAACTGGCGACGCTCGGCCGCGTACGCGATCGAGTGGCGAAGCGCCGCTTCGGCGATGCCGATCGACTGCGCCGCGATGCCCAGACGGCCGTTGTCGAGCGACTGCATCGCGTAGATGAAGCCGTTGCCCGGTTCGCCGAGCAGACGATCCGCCGGCACCCGCATGTCCGAGAAGTGGAGCTGCACCGTCGGAGACGCGCGCAGCCCCATCTTGTCTTCCTTCTTGCCGACGTGGAAGCCGGGAAGGTCCGGCGTCACGATGAACGTGCTGATGCCGCGCGCGCCGCGACGATCATCGGGCGAATCGGTGCGCGCCATCGCGAGGATGACGTCGCCCTTCGTGCCGCTCGACACCCATGCCTTGGTGCCGTTGAGCACCCAGTGATCGCCGTCGCGCACGGCCTGCGTGCGCAGCGACGCCGCGTCGGAGCCGGCTTCCGGCTCGGACAGGGCGAAGGCGCCGAGCTTCTCGCCGCGCGCCATCGGCTTGAGGAACCGTTGCTTCTGCTCCTCGGTGCCCCACTTGAGGAGCATCTGCGTCGGCAGCGAGTTGTGCACGCTGAGCATCACCGCGACCGACGCATCGACGATCGCGATCTCCTCGAGCGCGACGAGATACGTCAGGGTGTCGAGACCGAGGCCGTCGTACTTCTCGGGGATCATCATGCCGAGGAAGCCGAGCTCTCCGAGCTTCGGCACGATCGACGGCTCGAAGATCTGATCGCGATCCCAGGCGTCCGAGTGCGGCGCGATCTCTGCCAGGGCAAACTCACGCGCGACCTTCTGGATCTCGCGCTGTTCTTCGGTAAGCGGAGTGAGGGCTCTCATCTGCTAGTACGCGTAGAACCCGCGCTTCGACTTGCGGCCCAGCCACCCCGCGGCGACGTACTTCCGGAGGAGCGGGCACGGACGGTACTTCGGGTCGCCGAGGCCGTCGTGGAGCACTTCGAGGATTGCGAGGCAGGTGTCGAGGCCAATGAGGTCGGCAAGGGCGAGCGGGCCCATGGGATGGTTCATGCCGAGCTTCATCACCGTGTCGATCGCCTCGGGCGTTCCAACGCCCTCCATCACGCAATAGACGGCCTCGTTGATCATCGGCATGAGAACGCGGTTCGCGACGAAGCCCGGGAAGTCGTTCACTTCGACCGGCGTCTTCCCCACCGCTTTGCTCAGCTCGACCACGCGCTGCGTCGTCTCGTCGGACGTCGCGAGCCCGCGAATGATCTCGACGAGCTGCATCACCGGCACCGGATTCATGAAGTGCATGCCGATGACTTTTTCCGGGCGCTTGGTGCGCGCGGCGATCTCGGTGATCGAGATCGAGCTCGTGTTCGTGGCGAGAATGGCGCCCGGCGCCGCGGCGGCGTCGAGATCGCCGAAGATCTTGAACTTGAGATCGCGATTTTCCGTCGCGGCTTCGACGATCAGCGTCGCGTCCTTCACGTCGTCGAAGCTCTGCGCCGTCGCGACACGTCCGAGGATCGCGTCCTTGTCGGCCGCCTGGAGGGCGCCCTTCTTGATCTGGCGATCGAGGTTGCCGGCGATGGTGTCCTTGCCGCGCTTCAGCGCGTCGGCCGACACGTCGATCATCGTCACGTCGAATCCGCTCTGCGCGAAGACGTGCGCGATCCCGTTGCCCATCTGTCCCGCACCGATCACGGCCACACGTTCGGCCATCTGCTCAGCTCTCCGGTTTGTCGAGGTCAGTCACAATCACGCGGCGCGTCGAGGCGCGCCGTCGATTCGCGAACAGCAAGGTCATGCCGGCGACCATGCCGAGAGCGGCCGGTACACCGCCCTCCGGTCCCCATTGCCCACCCGTGGCCCAATCGGGCCCCGCATCAACATAACCGTAGTCGGGCCGTTCCATGGGGAGGCCGCTCACGGCGGTGTGGAAGAGCACCGCCATCGTCCAGTTCCAGGCGAAATGGGCCATCCACGCGGCGTACAGGCTTCGCGTCTTCCAGAGAACTGCTGCGAGGAAGAATCCGGCGAGCGTCACGAGCGCCACGGCTTCGGCCCGCGCGCCGGGGTTCGCGAGATGCATCAGCCCGAAAACGACGCTCGTCGCGGCGACCGCCCATCCCCAACCCCACACCTCGACGAGCACGGACAGCGCATAACCGCGCGTGAACAGCTCCTCGAAGAATGCCGCCGGCAGGAGCAGCACGGTCACGCGCACGGCGGCGCCGAGCCAGGAGCCCGTCGTGCCGCCGTCGTTGCGCAGCCAGCCGACCGCGATGAGCAGCAGGGTCGGGATCGCGATCGCGAGCGCGCCGATCGCAAACCCGGCGCCGAGCAGTCGAGGACGCGCCGCCGAGCGGTCGAGCCACACGTCGCGCCACGGCCGACCGTCGACGTATCGAATGCAGATTCCCGTCGACAACAGCAGCGCGATCACCGACACCCACTCTTCGTTCGTCACGCCGACGAGGCCGATCGACGAGAAGATGAACGCGATGACCGGCCCGACGAACACGTCGACGACGATCAGCGCGACGGTCGAGACGAGGGCAAAAACGACGAGACGCCAGGGCGCGCGCAGCGCCCCGGCGTCCGTACGAAAGATCTGCTGCGCGTTCAAGCGGCCGTGTGCGTGCCCCGGGGACGGCTGATCGCCGCCGCGACGAACGCCTTCACGAGGTCGAGCGCGGCGAACGGCGTGACGCCGAGCGCGATCGCGCGACCAATGCTGCCGTTCAGCACCGCGAGCTGCGCGATGCCGCCGAGATAGATCACCGCGATGCCGGCGATGCCGGCGATGGTGCGTCCGCGGAGCGATCCGAAGCGCAGCGCAAGCGCGCCCGCCACGTACGCCGCCGCCGGATAGGCGAGCAGGTAGCCGCCCGTCGGTCCGAAGAAGCGGGCGATGCCCGGCGCGCCGACCGGCGTGAACACCGGCAGCCCCGCCGCACCGGCCGCGAGATACAGCGCCATGCTCGTCACACCGGCGACCGGTCCGAGCATCATGCCGGCGAGAATCACGAGCATCGGCTGGAGCGTGATCGGCACCGGGGTGAACGGCAGCGGAATCGCGATCTGCGACGCGGCGGCGACCGCGGCGGCAAAGCCGACGACGCCGACGACGGATCGGGTCTCGAGGAGCGGGGATCGGGAGATTGACTGCGTGTGCATCACGAGCCTCCGTTAAATGCGCGAGACGCTGAGGGCGACGGCGTCACCGCCGCCGAGGCACAGCGTCGCGAGACCACGCGCCTTGTCACGATCCTTCATCGCGTAGAGCAGCGTCGTGAGGACGCGCGCGCCGCTGGCGCCGATCGGATGGCCGAGCGCGATCGCGCCGCCGTTGACGTTGACGTTGTCCCAGTTCCAGCCGAGGCCATTGCCGTCGGCGATCGCCTGCGACGCGAACGCCTCATTGGCTTCGATGAGATCGTAGTCGTTGATCTTCGAGCCCGACTTCTTCATGAGGTTGCTCACGGCGGTGATCGGCGCGAAGAACAGGTCCTGCGGCTCGACGGCACCGGTCGCATACGAATCGATGCGCGCGAGGATCTCGAGGCCGTGCGCCCGCGCGTACTCCTCGGAGGTGACGACGATCGCCGACGCGCCGTCGTTGAGGCTCGACGCGTTGCCCGCGGTCACGCTGAGCTCTTCGCTCTTGTCCTTCCCCGGGAACGCCGGACGCAGCTTGCCGAGCGACTCGGCGGTGGTGTCCTTGCGCGGGCTCTCGTCGGTGTCGATGACCGTCGGTCCCTTCTTGCCGGGGATCGTGACCGGCGCGATCTCGTTCTTGAACTTCCCTGCCTCGATCGCGGCGACGGCCTTCGCATGCGACTTCGCGGCGAACTCGTCCTGCTGCGCGCGCGTGACGCCCGCCTTCTTCGCCGTGTACTCGGCGTGGCCGCCCATGTGGACGTCGCAGAAGGCGCACCAGAGACCGTCGCGGATCATGCCGTCGACGAGTTGCTGATCGCCGAGCTTCACGCCGCCGCGCATACCATAGTTGTAGTACGGCGCGTTCGACATCGATTCCTGTCCGCCGGCGACGATGACCTGCTTGTCACCGGCCTTGATCGCCTGCGCGGCGAGCATGACGGCCTTGAGCCCCGAGCCGCAAACCTTGTTGATCGTGAGCGCGGACGCCGAGGCCGGAACGCCGGCCTTGATCAGCGCCTGCCGAGCCGGCGCCTGTCCGACACCGCCCTGGAGGACGTTGCCCATGATCACTTCTTCGATCGCATTCACATCGATGCCGGCGCGCTCGACTGCGGCGCGGATGGCGATGGCGCCGAGCTCCGGCGCGGACAGCGGCGCAAGGCCGCCGAGGAATTTGCCGATCGGGGTGCGAGCGGCGGAGACGATGACGGGAGTAAGGGAAGGATTGGACATGGGTCGAAAACTAATTGGGGGTCGAGGTAACGGCGGAGCGGCGGCGGGGCGTGACGGCGCGAGGAGCGTGCGCTAACGGCGCGGACTCCCGATCGGCGCGGACTCCCGTACGGCGCGAAGTCCCGAACGGCGCGAGAGGCGCGACGAGCGCGAGGGCGCGAAGGGCGCGAAAGGCGCGAAGGGCGGCGCGGCGTGAGTGCGTTGAGGCGTCCGTTGACAAGGATGTCATCCCGAGCGCAGCGAGGGATCT
>CBHWBX010000192.1:0-7874 GCA_966111935.1 uncultured Gemmatimonadaceae bacterium | reverse complement strand
TCGGCGATCGTCGCGTGCGCGACGAGATCGAGGAGGTTGTAGACCTGGTTCTCATTCCCGCCCACGGCGCGCGTGAGCGCGAGCGCGAGCTTGAACGCCACGCCGACCGCGGCGAGATCCTTGTCCGTCGACGGGCAGCCCGGACGCTTCGGGTTGAGCACCGCGAACGCCGGCGGCAGCGGACCACCCGGCAGGTGGTGGTCGGTGACGATGACGTCGATGCCGCTCGCCTGGAGCTCGGTGATCGGCGCGATCGCGCTCGTGCCGCAATCACAGGTCACGACGACCGTCGCACCGCAGTCGCGCGCCGCGCGCACGCCCGCCTGCGTGAGATCGTAGCCGTCCTGGATGCGCCGCGGGATGAACGGCACCGCGTTGCCGCCGAGGGTGCGCAGCGTGCGCACCATGATCGTCGTCGACGAGATGCCGTCGACGTCGTAGTCGCCGTGCACGAGGATCGTCTCGTTGTCGCGGAGCGCGCGCACCAGACGCTCGACCGCGCGCTCGAGATCCATCAGGCACTTTGGATCGTGCAGCTGATCGAGGCGCGGACGCAGATAGGTCTTCGCATCCTCCGGCAGCGCGAACCCGCGCGCGGCGAGGAGAAGGCAGAGCGCGTGCGGGAGCTTGAGCTCTTCCTGGAGCAGCGCGACGGCGGCGGGATCAGGCTCGGTCGGGAGCAACCAGCGCGCTTTCGGTCGCGCGCGCAACGCAGATGCTGTCACGACGGAAAGCTACGCTTCGCCCGCCCGCCCTACAACCATCAATCGGTCGCGTACAACATCACGCCGCACCCTTCGCAGATCTCGGTGCGCCCGCTGCCGGAGAGTCCGCTCCGCCGCTGCATCGGGATCATCGTATCACAATTTCCGCACGACGAACCGTTGAGTGGAAAAACCGCGTGCACGCGCTTCCGGGCGATGCGCTCGTACTGCGACAGCAGATTGCGCGGGACGGCCTTCGCTTTCTCGTTGCGCGCCGAGCGGGCGGCGCCGAGCTCCGTCTCGATCTTCTGTTTGTCCTCACCGACCGTCGCGCGAGCTTCCTGCTGCGCGGCGTCGAGGTCGTTGGCGATCCGCTCGCGCTCGGCGACGACACGGTTCGCCTCCTGCACGCGCTGTCCGATCGCCGTCAGTTCGCGCTCGTCCTCGTCGATCATCCGCTTCGCCTGCTCGAGCTGCGCCGTCGCCGCGGTGGCTTCGCGCATCGACGTGATGTTGTCGAGCGCCGCCTGGTTCTTGTCGAGGAGCGCCTTGTGCTGGGCGACGCGGCTCGCGACGTCACTGCGTCGCTTGTCCTCCGATTCGGCCGCCTGCCGTGCCTGCTGAAGTGCCGCCATCGCCTTGTCGCGCTCGCGGGTCATCTGATCGATGCGCGGCTGCAGCTCGGCGAGGCGGCTCTCGAGGGTGTGAATGGAAATGTCGTCTTCCTGAACGGCAAGCAGGGCAGCTACGTCTGGGTGCACGATCGCTCCGAGCGATTGGGGTTCAACGGTTCGGATTGAACTTCTTCCAGCGCGGCCGTCCGAGTGCCTGCATATCGGCCGCCAATCTCTTCTTTTCGCGAATCAAATCATCCTGCTCGTCGGGGCCGGCCAGAGGAAGGATCCGATCGATCTCGGCGAGACGCTTGTCGATCTCGCGCGAAAGCATGTTGTTGATGCTGCCATCGATCGACTCCTCGGCGCGATCGATCCCGCCGTTCTCGTTCATCAGCTCCTGCAGCACTTCCGTCGCGTCCTCGTCGAGCCCCACGGCGATCTCGTCGATCGTCGACTCGTGGTCGCGCGTCGTCAGCTCTGTGAAGATGGCACGATAGGCCGGGTCCGCAAACATGTCCGACCCAACACGCTCGAAGACGGCATCGACGTAGCGTCGTTGATGCAGCAGCATCCGGACCAGCTCGCGCTCCGCGCGGACGCCGAGCGCACGATGGTCGGCCCGCCGCTCGCGCCTGCGGACGGGCATCGGCTCGTCGAACGGCGAATCCATGTCCGGTGGCGGACCGTCGTGCTCCCGGGGCGGCCGGCCCCCTTCGCGCGGGGGTCCGCCGGTTTCCCGGGCCACCCTGCGCTCGCGCGGCGCCACCTCGAGCTCGCGCACGAGCATCTCGCGCGACACGCCGGCCACTTCGGTGGTCCGGGTGATGTACAGATCGCGCAGCAGTCGATCGGAGGTGGCGCGAATCGTCGGGATCAGCTTGTCGAGCGCCTCGCGCTTCTTGCGCAGGTCGCCGAACCAGCCGCTCCGCTCGAGGATCTGGATCTTCCGCTCGAAGACGTCCACCGCCTCGTTCGCGACGCGCTCGAACCCCTCGGCACCCGTCTTCGCGACGAAGGTGTCCGGGTCCTCACCGTCGGGGAGAGTGATCACGCGCGCGGACACGCCGGTCGTGAGCAGGTGGTCGCCCGACCGGAAGGTGGCCTTGAGGCCCGCCTGATCGCTGTCGTAGAGCAGAAACACGTTCTTCGTGTACTTGCGGATCGTGCTCGCCTGCTGCTCGGTGAGCGCGGTGCCCATCGGCGCCACGACTTCGTTGATCCCGGCGAGCATCAGTCGAATTACGTCGAAGTACCCTTCGACGATGACGAGACGGTCCGCCTTCCGGATCGACTGCTTCGCCCAGTTCAGCCCATAGAGCAGCGTGCTCTTGGCGAAGATCTCCGATTCGGCCGAGTTGAGATACTTCGGCTCTCCCGCCCCGAGGATGCGGCCGCCGAATCCGACGACTTGGCCCGACACGTCGTGAATCGGGAACATGAGGCGCCCGCGAAAGCGCGCCGTCAGCTCCGGTTTGTCCTGCTTCGTACGGAGCAGGCCCGCGGCGAGCTGCCGGTCGTCCTCGAAGCCGAGCGTCCGCAGCGCCCCGCGCATCGTCGCCGAATCACGAGGCGAATACCCGATGCCGAAGCGATCGGCATCCTCGCGCGACAGGCCGCGCGACGCGAGATAATCGCGCGCCGTCCGTCCCTCCGGCGCATCCCACAGCTCGGCGCGGAAGAACTCCGCCGCTGACGCGTTGACTTCCCAGAGGGGCTCGCGCTATTCGCGCTCGGAAGCGCGGCGCGTGACTGCCTGCACGTCCACGCCCGAGCGCGCGCCCACCCACTTCACCGACTCGACGAAGTCCATGCCGAGGTGCTTCTGCACGAAGGTGAAGACGTCCCCGGACTCGCCGCACTTGAAGCAGTTGTATCCGCGATCGGTCACCGAGAAGTTCGGGTTCTTCCCGTGGTGAAACGGACAGGGCCCGCGATAGCTGCTACCGACGCGCTTGAGCTTGACGAACTCGCCGATGATCGAGACGACGTCCGTCTCGTTGCGTACGCGATCGACGATGTCGTCAGGGATCACGCGAACTCCGCGACCGTGACGCCGGCCCCGCCTTCGTTCCACGCGCCAAGACGGAACTGCCGCACGCGCGTGTCCTTGCGCAGCATCTCACCGACGCGATCGCGCAGGACGCCCGTTCCCTTTCCATGGATGATGCGAAGACTCTTCAGGTCGGCGCTCACGGCGGCATCGAGCGCGGCGAGTACGGCGCCCTCGGCTTCGTCGGGGCGCATGCCGCGCAGGTCGATCTCCGTGGGAACGTGCACCTCGGGCAGGTCGCCTGTCCAGACGCCGGCCTCCTGCGGCAGCTGCTGCTCGGTGCGCGACACCGACCGCCGCGGAACGGTGAGCTTGATCGCGCCGACGGCGACGACGACGTCCCCGTCGCGCACGTCGATCACGCGACCGAGCTTGCCCCCGAGCGTTCCGACTTCGACCGCGTCGCCGACGGCGAGCGGCCCGTCGGCGCGACGGCCGGCCGTGGACGCGCGACGCTGGACGTTCGCCTCCTCGCGATCGAGGCGTTCGAGCTCGGTGTTCTGCTTCGCCGCGAGCTCCTCGGCGCGCTTGCGCGCGTCGCGCCCCGCGGCGTCGATCGCGTCGGCGCCGCGCGACTTGAGGTCCTTGATCGTGCGGTCGATCTCGGCGCGCGCGTCGAGCAGGTAGCGGCGGGCCTCCTGCCGCGCATCCTTTTCCGCGGTGCGCTCGCGCTCGCGCACGTTCTTCTCGCGCTTCGAGACGTCGGCGATGCGCTTGCGCGCGTCGTCGAGGATCGTCTCGGCCTCGGCCTCGCGCTGCTTTAGAGTTTCCTCACGACGCTCGAGCTGCTCGATGAGGAGCGCGATGTCGCGCTCGTTCTGCGGCAGGCGCTCCTCGGCGCGTGCGACGACCGCCGCGGGCAGATTGAGCCGCCGCGCGATCGAGATGCCGTACGAGCGCCCCGGGATGCCCTTGATGAGACGGTAGGACGGCGCGAGCGCGACGGCGTCGAACTGCAGCGACGCGTTGACGACGCCGCTGACCTGACCGGCGAGCTCCTTGAGCGTGCCGAGGTGGGTCGTCGCGACGGTCATCGTGCCGCGCGCCGTGAGATCCTCGAGGATCGCCCAGCCGAGCGCCGCGCCTTCGATCGGATCGGTGCCCGACCCCAGCTCGTCGATGAGCACGAGCGAATCGGCGGTCGCGAGGCGCAGGATCTCGCCGAGATTCTTCAGGTGCGCGCTGAACGTCGAGAGACTCGCCTCGATCGACTGCTCGTCGCCGCCGTCGGCGAACGCGTTGTCGAAGACGGCGATGCGGCTCTCCGGACCGACCGGCGCAGGGACACCCGACTGCGCGAGCGCCGAGATGAGGCCAAGCGCCTTGAGCAGCACCGTCTTGCCGCCGGTGTTCGGGCCGGAGACCAGCAGCGTGCGCTCCGACGGGTCCATCGCGAGGTCGAACGGCACGACATCGGCGCCCTGCGCGAGCAGCAGCGGATGACGGCCGTGGCGAATCGCGAAGCCCTGCCTGGCCGGCACGAGCGTCGCCGGCGAGCACGCGTAGGTGTTGCCGAAGCGCGCACGTGCGTAGAGCGAATCGAGCTGGACGAGCGCGTCGAGCGTGGCGATGAGATCGGCGCGGCGCGGACGCAGCTCGTCGGTGATCTCGCGCAGGATGCGCTCGACTTCCTCCGCCTCCTCCGACTCCAGCTCGCGCATGCGGTTGCCGAATTCCACCGCGGCCGGCGGCTCGACGAACAGCGTTCCACCGGAGCTCGACGTGTCGTGCACGATACCGCCGGTCGCGACCTGGCCGCCGCGGCGCACCGGGATCACATAGCGCCCGTTGCGCATCGTGACCGACGCGTCGGCGACGCGATGATGCGGCTCGAGGCGCGCCATCTCGCGCTCGAGGATGCGAACGAGCTCGCCCTGCGCCGCGCGCAGCCGGTTGCGAATGTGGCGCAACGCCGGCGACGCGTCGTCCTTCACCGTGCCGTCGTCCTGGATCGTGCGCTCGATGCGATCCTCGAGCGACTGGATCACGACCAGCTGGTCGATCAGCGGCGCGAGCACCGCGCGGATGATCGCGGGACGCTTCGGGTCGCGGAGCTGCTGCTGCGCGCGCCGCGACGTGCGGAGCAGCGTCGCGGCGCCGATCAGCTCGATGCCGGTCCAGAGACTGCCGATGACGCGGAGGCGCGTGAGCGGCGACGCGAGATCGGGAATCGGCCCGGGCGACCACGGCTCGTCGCCCTGGATCGCCGTGCGCATCGCGGCGACGCGCGCGTGCTCGCTCTCGAGGAAGGCGAGATCGACGCCCGGCGCGAGGTCGCGCACGCGCGCCGCGCCGAGGTCCGACGACGCGAAGCCGGCGACGACGTCGAGCACCCGCGGGAGCTCGAGGATCGATAATGCGTGTTGGTTCACTGTCGAAATTTAAGTGATTCCACACCACGTCATCCTGAGGAGCGAAGCGACGAAGGACCCCTTTCCGCCGAGGAGATCTCCTCAGGGACAGGGGTCCTTCGCTTCGCTCAGGATGACGAGAGTCAACCTTGTTTTGCCAGCTCCTCGCGGACGATCGCGTTGATCGTGCCGCCTTCCGCCCGGCCCTTAAACTGCCCCATGACCTTGCCCATCACGGCGCCAACGTTGTTGGCACCGCCCGCGATCGCGGCCTGAACCGCGGCGCGGATCTCGTCGTCGCTGACCGCCGCCGGGAGATACTTCCCGAGGAGGTCGACCTCCGCCTTTTCGTTCGCGGCGAGGTCGGTGCGACCGCCCTTTTCGTACATGTCGATCGATTCGCGCCGCTTCTTGATGCCGCGGCGGAGCGTGTCGATCACGTCGTCATCCGTGAGGTCGCGCTTGAGCTCGATCTCGCGGTTGCGGGCGTCGGAAATGATGGTGCCGAGCAGAGTGACCTGAGCCTTGTCCTGCGCCTTGCGGGCCGTGTTCAGGTCCCCCTGCAATCGGGCGAGCAGTTGCGACATGGGAGAGTGCCTTAGCCGTGGCGGCTGCGACGATTCTTCCGGATCGCGGCGTTCATTTTCCGCTTCCGACGCTCGCTCGGCTTCTCGTAGTGGCGATGCTTGCGGAGATCCGACAGGATCCCGGCCTTCTCGCACTTCTTCTTGAAGCGCTTGAGCGCGCGCTCGAAGTTCTCATCGTCGTGGATGATGACCTCTGACAAACTGACTCTCCCCCCTTCGTGGCGTTTGTGCGCCTGTTAAGTGAGCGTAGCCTTTGAACTTAAGTTCTCGGCTGCCAGTTTGTCAAACTGCTGCATCCCGTCACCCCGGCGGCCACCCGAAATCGCGCCCGCCGAGAAGGTGCAGGTGGACGTGGAAGACCGTCTGCCCTGCCCCGCGGTTCGTGTTGATGACCGTCCGATAGCCGGCCTCGGCAATCCCTTCAGCCTTCGCGATCTCGGCGGCGGCGAGCGACAGATGGCCGATCATGGCCGCATCGGTGGCCTCGTTCAGCGACGGGACGTGCTCCCGCGGCACGACGAGGACGTGCGTGGGCGCCTGCGGATTGATGTCGCGGAAGGCCACGACGTGATCGTTCTCGTACACGAGCTGGGCCGGAATCTCCTGGCGGATGATTCGGCAGAACAAACAATCGGTCATTTATCGCTCCTCCCTTCGGCGCTGCGCACCTACGGTCGGAGTTCCGCGATGGATAGGCCTGCGCTCCTCCCTTCGGCGCTGCGCACCTACGGTCGGAGTTCCCCGAGAGAAAATCATTTTATCGCTCCTCCCTTCGGCGCTGCGCACCTACGGTCGGAGTTCCCCGAGAGAAAATCATTTTATCGCTCCTCCCTTCGGCGCTGCGCACCTACGGTCAGCTGGACGGCGCGGATCACTGCGGTCGCGGCGATCCCGGCGGTCTCGAAGCGCAACGTCGTTGCCGCGAGTGATGCGCGACGCCAGCCCGCGGCGTCGAGTGCGGCGCGCTCGGTCTCTTCGAGTCCGCCCTCCGGCCCGAACAATACCACCGCCGGACCGCCGCTGAAAATCTCGAGCAGCGGTGCGGCGGCGGCGTCGAGGACGAGGCGTGCCGCGTCGGCCGGCGTGTCGATCTCGTCCAGCGACGCATCGCCGAGCTGCCGCGGCAGCCAGGGGCCGCCGGACTGCTCCAGCGCCGAGATCATTCGCGTGCGGATCTTCGCGGCGAACGCCTCCCCCTCGCCGCGCGGCGAGACGCTCATCGAACGGCGAAAGCGCACCGCCTGCCAGCTCGCCGCACCGAGCTCAACCGCCTTCTCGGCGAGCATGAGCATCCGATCGCGATCGCCGACCGGAACGCGCAGATGGATCGGCGCCGGCGCGCCTAGGCGTGCCATATCCGCGACGCCCACGTCGCAGCGACGCTTGTCGAGCGCGGCGATCTCGCCGAGCGCGATCGTGCCGCGCCCGTCGGTGAGCCGCACGCGATCGCCGACGGCGAGCCGTTTCACGCGCGCGTGTTGCGCGGCGCTTTCCTCGTGCGGGGTCGACGCCCCGATCGAGAGTGGCGCGTCGGTGAAGAACGTGGCTACCGGCGCACGATCGTC
>CBHWBX010000191.1:0-7932 GCA_966111935.1 uncultured Gemmatimonadaceae bacterium | reverse complement strand
CTTCTGCGTGAACGCGAGGGCGCGCGCGATCGCCCACTCGGCGATCATCGGACCGAACGACTCCGAGGTGCGCGTGAGCAGGAGCGCCTGGGGCAGCTCGCGCGGATAGAGCCACGAGTCGACGCCGGCGCCGGTGCAGTGCACCCAACGCACGTTACCCATGGTCGCCGCGAGGGGCGGACGACGAAAGCCGACGTAGGTGTCGGCCCACGCGAGGTCGTCGTCGGTCAGCTTCGTGTGCTCGTTGCCGCGCAGCTCGAGCGACGGACGCCGCTCGCGGATGGCGGCGGCCATCTCGGCATGCTGGCCGGCGCCGATCACGACGCGGTGCGGGAGGAACGATCTCGGCTCGGCGTTCATGTCGGTAATACTAACGGTGTCATTCCGAGCGAAGCGAGGAATCTTCTCTGCCGTGCGAGATCTCGACGCAGACGCAGGATCCCTCGCTGCGCTCGGGATGACGCCGCTTCCGCGGCGCTACGGACGCGCAGACGTCACCCGCCAGATCGTGTTCCCGACATCGTCGGCGACGAGCAACGCGCCGCGCGAGTCGATCGTTACGCCGACCGGCCGCCCACGCGCGTTGCCGTCGGCGACGAAATCGGTGAGCACATCGATCGCCGCGCCATTCGGCTTTCCGTCGGCCCCGAACGGAACGAAGATCACGCGATAGCCGCTGAATGGCTTGCGATTCCACGATCCGTGCTGCCCGACGAACATGCCGTTCATGAACGGCGCCGGCAGCTTCGCCCCGCGCGACGACGACAGTCCGAGCGACGACGTGTGCGCGCCGAGCGCGTAATCGGGAACGATCGCGCGCGCGACGAGCTCGGGGTGCTGCTCCTTCACGCGCGTATCGACGTGCGCGCCATAGTAGCTGAACGGCCAGCCGTAGAAGGCGCCGTCGCGCACGGCGGTCATGTAGTCGGGGACGAGATCGCTTCCCAGCTCGTCGCGCTCGTTGACCGATGCCCAGAGCGCGCCGGTGGTCGGCTCCCACGTGAGGCCCACCGGATTGCGCATGCCCGATGCGAAGACACGATGCGTTCCGGTGCGCGGATCGACCTCCCAGATCGCCGCCCGCTCGCGCTCGACTTCGAGGCCATGATCGGCGGCGTTGCTGTTCGACCCGACGCCGACGTACAGCTTCGAGCCGTCGGCGCTCGCGAGCAGGCTCTTCGTCCAATGATGGTCGTACGGCGGCCCGGGGAGCGCGGTGACGCGCGCGCCGCGCGTCGTGATACGGGTCTCGCCCGTCCGATAGGGAAAGCGTAGGAGCGCGTCGGTGTTCGCGATGTAGAGATCGTTGCCGACGAGCGCCATCCCGAAGGGCGAATACAGGCTGTCGAGGAGCACGGTGCGCGTCTCGGCGACGCCGTCGCCGTCGGCATCGCGCAGGAGCGTGATGCGGTTCGGGCTCGGTACCGAGGCACCAGCTTTCTTGAAATAGCGTTTTGTAAACCACCCACGCAGGCCTTTCGGGCTGTCTTCCTTCAGGGCCGGACCGTTGGTCTCGGCGACGAGCACGTCGCCGTTCGGCAGCACGTAGAGCCAGCGCGGATGATCGAGGCCGGCCGCGAAGGCGTTCACGGCGAGGCCGGCGGCCGCGGTCGGACGCGTGCCCGTCGGCCAGCCTTTGGCGTCAGCGACCTTGACGACCGGAATGAGCGACGTGCGCGGCGCGGGGATCTGCGGCGTCGGCCCCATGCCGGCTTCGACGGGCAGCTTCGCCGAGCCGCCGCACGCCGCAAGCAGCGCGACACCCGCGCATGTCGCGAAACGATGCAGTGATGCGTTGCGGATCATGGCCGTGCGATCGTCGCAAGAAGACGACCATGACCCGCGGCGAAGACCCTACTTCGGCATCCCCACGATGCACTCGATCTCGACCTTGGCGCCCGGGCTCACGAGCGCGGCCACGACGACGGTCGAGCGTCCCGGCGGCTCCTTCGTGAACACTTCACGGTAGGCCGCGTTCATGCCGGCGAAATCCTTTACGTCGGTAAGGAAGACCGTGCATTTCGTCGCGTTGGAGAGCTTGGTGCCCGCGGCTTCGGCGACCTTCGACAGATTTTCGAGCGCGCGCTTCGTCTGGCCTCCGATCGTCGTGTCCGGCGCTTCGCCGCGCGGCGCCAGGCCCATCTGACCGGAGAGATACACGACGTCGCCGTAGCGAATCGCCGGCGTGAGCGTCGGCGACGCGGTCTGGCCCTGCGGGACGATCGGCTGCCTCTGGGCGAACAGCGATACGGGAGCCGCCGCGGCGAGCAGAAATGCGACAACGGGGAGGGAGCGCATGATTCCTCGTGGTGGGTTGAATTGCCGGAAGGAATCTCGACCACTGGGTGAGCGAGCGGAAGAGATGGCGGGTCCGCGATCAGCGCGCCCTGACAGCAACGCCGGCCCTGCCCTGCGCTTCGCCGCGCACGACGATGCCGCCCCGCGTCACGTACAGCCCGCGCACGCCGACGTTCTGCACCGTCGCATTCATCGTCATCATGTCGCCGATGCGCCGATTGAGACCGACCCGCAGCAGCTCGCGGCCCTGCGCGAGCGCCGAGTCCACGGGCAGATGCGCGCGATCGCGAAACGCCGTGCGCATCGCGTCGGAGCGCAGCCAGGCATACGTATCGATGAGCGGATTGTCGGTGGCGAGCGCGTAATCGAGATCGGGCATCGTGATCTCGTGCCGTGCGGTGTCGAGCTTCGGCGTTCCGACGAAGCGCAGCGTCCCGCGCGCGTCGCCGGTGAAGGACACCGCCAGCGCGAGCTGGCCGCGCGGTGCTGGCGTGAGCGACGCCCGGGTGACGGTGACGGTGCGCCCCGCATGGGTGACCACGCGTCCCTCGAGCGCGCGGTTCACGACCTCCGATGCGGTGCGATAGTCGATCGTTCCGTCGAGCCGAATGTGGAATCCGTTGCCGGTGCTGTCGCGCCCGAGCGCCGGCAGCGTTTCACGCGCGACTGCGGGCGGCTCGGGTGAGGTGACGATCTCCGGACGCGCCTCGAGCGTCACCGGGATCGTCAGCACATGGCCACGGCCGCTCACTCGCCCGATCGCAAGACGCCGCGGATTGAGCGTGAGCCACACGCCATCGGACACCTGGATCGGCGCGCCGAGCAGCTTCCACAGACCGCTGAAGCGATCCTGGAGATCCACCTCGGCGATCCGGCGGTCGATGTCGGACAGATGCGATTCGATTCCGGCGCGCGCCGCGGCAACGACGCGATCGGTGACGTCGTGATGCAGGAAGGTGACGTCGCAGCGATCGCGCTGGTCGCGCGACGCCGGCTCGACCGTCACCCCGGTCGTCTTCGCGCGAAGACGCCAATCGCGGGTGAGATCGAGCGGCGTCGCGAGCTCGATCAACAGGCGCGGACGCTCGTCGCGACGCTCGCCGCCGCACCCGCCGCTGACCGTGGGGGCGAGCGGCGGCTTGTAGTATCCGCGCGCCGAGTACGCGACGATCGCGCGAAGGTGGACGACGTTTCCCTCGGCGTAGGCGACGAACGGCTCGCGATCGGCGGCGAACGCGTAGTGGCGGCGCGAGTCGTCGCCGAGCGTGCGCACGCTGTCGAGTGAGCCGAAGGTCATCGGCACGGCGCGATCGACGATGCGGAGGACCGATGCGAAGTCGTAGGCGAGCGGCGCGCTGAAACGCGACAACTCCGCGGGCGGCGGCGCCGGCGCACCCTCGGGCACGTCGGGAGACGCATCGACCGGGTCGCGTCGGCAGGCCACGACCAGCGCGAGCACGCATGCCATCGACGGTCGCATCGGCATACGTTCGAAGGTGTTCAATGACGCGCGCCGGCGGAAGTGACGCGTGGCACAGCGCGCTCAGCGGCGCGGGGGGCGCTCCTCGAGCACGCTGCGGTCGAGCGTCATGTACCAGGCTGGTCCATCGGGCGTCTCGACGACGCCCTCGCCGCGAAATCCGACTTTCTCATAGCAACGGATCGCGCGGCGGTTGTCGGGGCTCGGATCGATCTGCACGCGCGTGACGACCGGATCCTCGAAGAGACGGGCGACGAACGCGGAGATCATCGCCGTCCCGAGCCCGCGGCCGATGAGCTCCGGCTCGCCGATGAACTGATCGATGCCGACGACGCCCGGGTCGTCGACGAACTCCCACCAGCCGTCGCCGGCGCCATGTGCGAAGTACGACTGGATGAACCCGATCGGCCGATCGTCGAGGTAGACGACGAATGGACGCACGTCGCTCGGCGTCAGGTAATCCTCACGAATCTCGTCGATCGACGTGCGGTCGTCCCACCATTCGGCGACGTGGGGCCGCGCAAGCCACGCGCGCATCAGCGCGACATGCTCCTCGCGAAACGGCGCGAAGGTGAACGCACCGGTCGCACTCACCGGCTGTACTTGTGCATGAGCTCCACGAGCTCGTCGTACATCTCCTCGGCCTGCTCCGGACCGGCGTGGATCGCCGCGGTCGCGCAGTGCTTGAGATGATTCCGCATCAACTCGCGGCCGACGGCGCGCAGCGCCTCCTGCACCGACGAGATCTGCGTCATGATGTCGGCGCAGTAGCGGTCCTCGTCGACCATCTTCTGCAGGCCGCGCACCTGCCCTTCGATGCGGCGCAGGCGCTTGAGGTTCCGTTCCTTCGCGTCGGCGTCGACGCCGGCGGCGTGCTTGATCGGTTTCATGCTCATGTGAGACGTGCTCCGCGGAGACGCAGGCTGTTGGTGACGACGCTGACCGAGCTGAAGGCCATCGCCGCGCTGGCGATGATGGGGCTGAGCAGCAGACCGGTTGCCGGATAGAGTACACCGGCGGCGATCGGAATGCCGATGACGTTGTAGATGAACGCCCAGAAGAGATTCTGTTTCATCGTGCGCATCGTGCGCCGCGAGAGATGCATCGCCCGCACGACGCCCTGCAGATCGTCGCGCATCAGCACGACGTCGGCGGCTTCGATCGCGACGTCGGTGCCGGCGCCGATCGCGACGCCGATGTCGGCCTGCGCGAGCGCTGGCGCGTCGTTGATCCCATCGCCGACCATCGCGACGACGCGGCCGTCCGACTGGAGCCGCTTCACTTCGGCGACTTTTCCCTCGGGAAGCACACCGGCGACGACGCGCTCGATGCCCGCTTCGCGCGCGATCGCCTTCGCTGTCGCCGGCGCATCGCCCGTGAGCATCACGACGTCGAGTCCCATCCGCCGCAGCTCGTCGACCGCCGCGCGTGAGCTCGGCTTGATCGGATCGGCGATCGCGAGCACCGCGACCGCGACGCCGTCGACGGCGACGAACACCGTCGTCTTCCCTTCGCCGGCGAGGCGCGTACCCTCCGCCTTCAGCATGCCGACGTCGACGCCGCGCTCGCGCAGGAGCGTCTCGCTGCCGACGACGACCCGCCGTCCGCCGACGACGCCGCTCGCGCCGCGGCCGGTGATCGACTTGAAGAGGTCCGCATGCGTCGTAGGCGCGCCCTGTTCTTCCGCGCGGGTGACGATCGCCATCGCGAGCGGATGCTCGCTCGAGCGCTCGACGGCCGCGGCGAGAACCCAGAGATCGCGCTCGTCGACGTTCGACTGATCGTTCATCACGACGTCGGTGACGGACGGCTTGCCTTCGGTCACCGTGCCGGTCTTGTCGAGCACGACGGTGGTGGTGTCGCCGGCGCGCTGGAGCGCCGCGCCGCCCTTGATCAACACGCCGTCCACGGCGCCGCGCCCCGTCGCGACCATCACGGCCGTTGGGACGGCGAGTCCCATCGCGCAGGGACAGGCGATGATGAGTACCGCGAGCGCCGAACCGAACGCCCGGATCATTGCCGTGTCGATCGCGACGTTGTGGGTCGTCAGCGCGAACACCCAGACGATGAAGGTCAGGAGCGCGAGCCCGATCACGGTCGGAACGAACACCGCGCTCACGCGGTCGGCGAACGCCTGCACCGGCGCACGCGACCCCTGCGCGTCGCGCATGAGCTTGACGATGCGGGCAAGCACGCTGTCGGCACCGAGTGTCGTCGCGCGCGCCCGGAAGGCGCCCGCGCCGTTGACCGTGCCGCCGATGACGCGATCGCCGGCGCGCTTCACGACGGGCATCGATTCGCCGGTGAGCATCGACTCGTCGACGGCGCTCTCACCCTCGAGCACTTCGCCGTCGACCGGCACGCGCTCGCCGGGGCGGACGAGGATCGTCGCGCCGGTGTGCACCTGCTCGATCGGCACATCGAGTATCGCAGCGGCGACGGCGACGAGTTGTGCCGTCGCCGGCTGACGGTCGATCAGCGCGCGGAGCGCGTCCGACGTCCGCCGCTTCGCCCGCGCCTCGAAGGCGTTGCCGGTGAGGATGAAGGCAATGATGATGATGACCGTCTCGTAGTAGAGATCGGGCATCAGGCCATGGCGCGTGAAGAACGCCGGAAAGACCGTCGCGATCGCCGAGTAGAGAAACGCGGCGCCGGTGCCGACGGCAATCAGCGTGTTCATGTCCGCCGAGCGATGGCGGAAGGCCGCCCAGGCGCGCACATAGAAATGGCGTCCGGCCCAGAGCATCACCGCGGCGGTGAGGACGAGGAGGAGCCAGGCGATGCCGCGCTGTTCCATCGCATGCATCGAGATCCACATCGCGGCCGCGCCGATGAGCGCGCTGACGATCGCCTTCGAGCGCAGCTCACGATACTCGTCGGCGACGACGGCATCGTGCGCGGCCTGCTCCGCGAGCGGGTTCTCGGTCGGCGCGGGCAGGTCGGCGCCGTAGCCTGTCTCGCGGACGCGCTCGACGAGCGCTTCCGGTGTGACGGCCGCCGGATCGTAATCGACCGTCGCGTTGCCCATCATGAGATTGACCGAGGCATCGGCGACGCCGGGGACTTTGGCGAGCGCCTTCTGCACGCGCGCCTGGCAGGCGGCGCAGGTCATACCGGTCACGGGAAAGACGATGTGTTCTGACATTGGCACGATGGCTCGAGGAATATACCCCAGACGGGTATCTGAAGTATATACCCCCACCCGGTATATGCAAGTTCCGCCGGGCGCGCCAGGTTAGGCGATGCGATTTCTCCTCCTCGCCCTCGTCCCCGCCGCGGTCGGCGCGCAGGCCCGCGCCCGCGGCAAGAGCGTCGACTGGCCGATGTTCGGCGGCACGCCTGACAACACGCACTACTCGACGCTGTCGCAGATCACGCCCGCGAACGTCTCGCGTCTCCGCGTCGCGTGGACGTACGCGACGCACGACGAGTTCAAGGGCTCGGAGATGCAGACGAACCCGGTCGTCATCGACGGCGTGCTGTACGGCACGAGCCCGAAGCTGCGCGTGTTCGCGCTCGACGCGGCAACGGGACGCGAGCTGTGGAGCTTCGATCCGAACTTCGGCAAGCCGGCGCCGAGCCGGTTCCGGCATCGCGGACTCGTCGTGACCGGCGATCGCCTGCTCGTCACCTACCGCAACAAGCTCTACGCGCTCGACCGCAGGACGGGCAAGCCGATCGCCGGCTTCGGCGGCTCGGACAGCGGCTTCGTCGACATGCGTGGCGCGTTCGATCGTCCGGCCGAGCAGATCAGCGTGAGCGCGAGCACGCCGGGCGTCGTGTACGGCGATCTGTACGTCATCGGCAGCACGGTGAGCGAGAGCCTGCCGTCGTCGCCGGGCGACATTCGCGCGTACGACGTGAAAACGGGCGCGCTGCGCTGGATCTTCCACACCATTCCGCGTCCCGGCGAGTTCGGCTACGACACCTGGCCCGCCGACGCGTGGAAGGTGTCCGGCGGCGCGAATGCCTGGTCGGGGGTGACGATCGACCAGAAGCGCGGGATCGTCTTTGCCGCGACCGGCTCGGCGGCATTCGACTTCTACGGTGCGAATCGCGTCGGCGACAACCTGTTCGCGAACACGCTGCTTGCGCTCGACGCGAAGACGGGCAAGCGGCTCTGGCACTTTCAGGCGGTGAAGCACGACCTGTGG
>CBHWBX010000190.1:0-7944 GCA_966111935.1 uncultured Gemmatimonadaceae bacterium | reverse complement strand
AGGCAGTTGTCGCTCTTCAGCAGTTCCTCTGCGGACCTCTGCGCCTCTGCGCCTCTGCGTTGAAGCAGTTCCGCTCACTCTGCCTTGAAGACAAAGCCCACACCACGCCGCGCCTCGATCACGGCATTGGCCGCCGCATCCTGAAGCTTTTTCCGCAGGCGCGTGATGTTCACGTCGACGATGTTCGTGCCGGGGTCGAAGCTCCGGTCGAGCACCTTGTCGAGGAGCTCGGTACGGGTGACGACCTGGCCGGTGTGAAGCAGGAAGTGCTCGAGGAGCCCGAATTCGCGCGGGGTCAGCGTCAGCGGGCGTCCACTTACGAGGACGTCGCGCGATAAACGGTTGAGTACAATGTTCCCGGCCACCAGCTGCTCCGTCCGCTTGGCGCCGCCACGGCGCACGAGGGCGCGGATGCGGGCGCGGAACTCGTCGAACTGGATCGGCTTCGTCTGGTAATCGTCGGCGCCGGCGTCGAGGGCGAGGATCGTGTTCGACCGATCGGTGCTCGCCGTCAGCATCAGGATCGGCGTCGTCCGCTGCTCGCGGCGGAGCGCCTGCGCGACGGAGATGCCGTTCCCGTCGGGAAGGCTGAGGTCGAGCACGATGACGTCGTAGTCGGTGACGAGGGCCTGGACCCGTCCCGACTCGGCGGTATCCGCGACGTCAACCGCGAACCCTTCTTCCTTCAATAGCGCTACGACGATCATCGCGATCGTCGGATCGTCATCGACGACCAGTGCGCGCATCAGGGGCGCTCCTCGAGCATTACAGGAATGTAATGCCGGGCTCAGGCTCCTGTAATTCGTCCGGGGACAATTTCCTCGCGTTCGGGCGAACCTGCCCGGATGAAAGCGCCCGGGCAATGCCGTCCGGTCGTCGCGTCGCCAGCCGACGCGCACACTCACGAGGAAGAGATGAACGTCCCCCGCATCGTTGCCGCCGCTGTCATTCTCGTCGTTTCCGGTGTCAGCTCGGCGTTCGCGCAGACCGCGACCCAGACCGTGACCTTCCAGGTCGACGCGATCAACCAGATCGCCGTGACCGGAACCCCGTCCCTCCGCATCACCACCGCCGCTGCCGGCAACGCGCCGACGACCGTGACCTCCACGGTCGGCTCGTGGGCCGTGACGACCAACCAGACGGCCGCGAAGGTGACGGCGAGCATCGCCAGCGCGATGCCGACCGGCCTGACCCTCTCCGCCGAGCTTGGCGCCCCGACCGGCGCCACGAGCACCGGCCCGAAGGCCCTCGGCACGACCGGTGTCGATCTCGTGACCGGCATCACCAAGCTCAATGCCTCGGGTCTCTCGCTGACTTACTCGCTCGACGCCACGGCGGCCGCGGGTGTGGTGAGCTCGACGACGCGCGTCGTCACCTTCACGATCACCGGCGGCGTCTGATCGTGGGGCGCGCGACGACGCTCCTCCGGAGCGGTCGCCTTCGCGCCGTCGTCGCAGCGGGACTCATCGCCGGCTTCTCGCGAGTCGGACACGCCCAGGCCACGTCGCTGGCCGTGTCCGGCTCCCCGGCCACGATGAGAATCCAGGGCGCGACGGCCGGACAGGTCGCGGCCCCGGTGGTCGAGAGCAGCACGAGCTACACGATCAAGAGCAAGGGCAACACGAAGATCACGGCGCAGTTGAGCGCGCCGATGCCGAGCGGGGTCACCCTGAGCGCCACCTTCGGCGCGCCGGGCGGCGCCGTGAGCATTCCCAACGTCTCGCTCGACGTGATGGCGCGCGACGTCGTCACCGGCATCACGAACAACGGCAACAACGCCGGTACGATCACCTATACCCTCAGCGCGTCGCTCGAGGCGGGTGTCGTGCCGATCCAGACTCGCACGGTCACGCTGACGATCGTCAGTGCTCCATGAGGATTCTCTGATATGCGTCACCCCCTTCGCATCATCGCCGCCCTCGGAGCGCTGGCGACCGTCCCCGTCGCCGCGCAGGCGCAGCTCTCGGTGCTCAGCAACACCGTCGAGGAGCGCATCGCGGCCGCGGGCGATCATTACAGCGGCACGATCATCATCACGAACGCCGGCGCCGAGGCGCAGGCGGCGCGCATCTACCAGACCGATTACCAGTTCGCGGCGAACGGCACGTCGGACTTTCACGACGCCGCGACGACACCGCGGTCCAACGCCGCCTGGATCACGCCGCAGATGACGCAGGTCGTCGTCCCCGCGGGCGGGCGCGTGGTCGTGCCGTACAGCGTCGCGGTGCCGGCCGCCGATTCGCTCAAGGGCACCTACTGGAGCGCGATCATGGTCGAAGGGACGACGCTCGCGCCGGGCAAGGGCGACAACAAGCCGAGCGTGCAGCTCGGATCGGTGGTGCGCTACGCGATCCAGGTCGCGACCCACATCCAGATGAGCGGCACGCGCGCCGTGAAGTTCATCGACGCCGGCGTCGTGAAGGGCACCGACGGCGACGCGGCGTTCGACGTCGACGTCCACGACATCGGTGAGCGCGGCTACCGCCCGACGCTCTGGCTCGAGGTCTACGACGAGACCGGCACGCTGCGCGCGAAGGCGAAGCAGACGCGCGGCCTGCTCTATCCGGGTACGTCGCTGCGCCAGCACTTCGCGCTCGGCAAGCTCGCGCCGGGCTCCTACAAGGCGGTGCTGTTCGCCGACACGGGCGACGAAGCCGTCGTCGCCGCGCAGTACACGATCAAGTACTGATCATCCAATGCGTCGCGTCGCGCGCGTTCTGTCGATCGCGGGGATGGTGCTCGGCACCGTCTCCGCGCTCGCGCGCGCGCAGGCGCAGACCCCGTCGTCGCTCGTCGTCACCGCGGCCCGCCGCGACACCGCGCTCGTCGACAGCAGCGCCGCGGTCACGGTCGTCTTTCGCGTCAGCAACGGCGGCCGCGACACGGTGACCGTCTCGCCGACGCTCGCGCTGCCGCGCGGCTGGGAGCCGCTGATCCATGCCGCTCCTCTGCGCATCGCGCCGGGCGCCACGGAGCTCTGGATCGCCGGCGTGCACGCGGCGCAGGGCGCGCCCGCCGGCACCTATACGGTGCGCGGCGCCGTCGGCGCGAGCAGCGACTCGGCGTTCGTCCTCCTCACCGAGCGACGCGCGGTCGAAGTGATTCCGCTCGACGCACCGGGATGGATCATCTCCGGCGGCGCGTACACCGCGCGCTTCCTCGTGCGCAATCGCGGCAACGTCACGGCGACGCTCGCGCTCTCGGCGACGTCGAGCCGCGGCGCGCGCGCGATGGTGAATCTGCCGGTGGTGTCGCTCCCTCCCGGCGGCACGAGCACGGTCGAAGTGCGCGAAGCGTCGACGTCGATCGGCGGGCGGGCGCAGGACGACATCGTCGAGCTCGCGGCGCAGGACCAGCACGATGCGCACGTGCGCGTGATCGGCTCGTCGCGCACGACGGTCGTGCCGCAGAGCGGCAGCCTTGGCGACGACGTCGCGCGCATCCCGACCGTTCTCACGGTGCGGGCGGCGCAGCCGGGCCTTGGTGTCTCACCGGCGACGATCAGCGGCCACGGTACGCTTCCCGGCTCGAGCACGACCATCGACTTCTCGGCGTACGCGCCGACGTCGGGCCGGTCGATCCTCGGCGAGCGTGAAGAGCTGCGCTTCCGTCTCAACAGCAACGATCTCTCGCTGCGCGCCGGCGACGGCGTGTATGGGTACTCGCAGCTCACGTCGAACGGCGCGCTCGGCTTCGGCGCGCAGGTCGAGGGCATGCGCGGCACGCTCGGCACGGGCGCATACGTGCAGCACTCGCGCTGGCTGCCGAACGCGCCGTACGAAGTCGGCGCGTACGTCGGCACGCCGCGCGAGAACGCGTCGCGGCTCGGCGTCATCGCCGTCGGACGCACGCTCGCCGGCAGCACCGCCGGCGTGCTCGGATTCGACGGCGCGGTGCCGCTCTCGAAGACGACGATGCTCGGCTTCGAGAGCGCCGTCAGCGACAGCAACGGCGCCGCGAGCGCCGCCGAGCGCGCGCACCTCGGCGGGATGGTCGGCCGGCTGACGTACGACATCTCGCATGAATGGGCGGGCATCGCGTTCGCCGGCTCGCACCGCGGCATTCGCGCGAACGATGTGTCGCTCGCGGCGCAGGCGTGGAAGCAGATCTCGGTGCACGCCTACGGCGGCCTGCACGCGACCGGCCCCACGCGCCCGTCGAGCACCGCGCCGCTCGATCGCTTCGGCAACGGCTCCGTCGGCGCGACGTTCGGCGCGTGGGGCACCGTCGACTACGTGTGGACGAATCGCAGCGACGAGACCGACAGCCTGGTGTTCGACGGCGAGCAGCGCGGCGTGCGCGCGACGACGTTCGTGCCGGTGGGTCCGTTCTCGCTGTCGCTCAACGTCGATCGCGGCACGGCGGCGCAGACCGGGCTCATCGTGCCGCGCGACTACCTCGGCTACGGCGGCACGCTGAACGTGCAGCTTCCGCGCGGCGGTGCGCTGTCGTTCTTCGCGCAGCAGTCGGACGGCAATGCGCTCGGCGGCGACGGCCGCGCGTCGCTGACCGCGGGCGCGAACATGAACGTGCAGCTCGGCGGCAGCCTGCGCGCCGGCTTCTCGTCGTCGGCGTCGTCGATGCAGCCGCTGTTCGTGGGCGGCAATCCGATCTGGTATGGCCAGGTGGATGGGCGTCTCGACTATCGTCTTCCGAACACGACGACGATCGGCGTGCGCGGCCATGCGTGGATCAATCCGGGCGTGCAGGGCGCGACGGCGGACAACGCCGTGTACCTCGAGGTGCGTGTCCCGCTTGGCGTTCCGGTGGGGCGGCAGCGCCGCGTCGGGCGCGTCGAAGGACAGGTCGCCGACGCGAGTGGACGTCCCCTCGCCGGTGTGCTCGTGCACGTCGGCGATCAGCTCGCCGTCACGAACGCGCGCGGCGAGGTGTCGCTCTCAGGATTGGCGACGGGCGTGCATCCGATCTCGCTCGACGTCGCCGGCGCGGCGCGACAGGCGATGCTCGTTGGCGACGCGTCGGTTGCCGTCGACGGATCGTCGAGCAGGCCGGCAACGTTCAAGGTCGGGATGGCGCGCGGCGCGACGCTGCATGGTCAGGTGCGCGTGCTCGACTTCGCGACCACCGTCGCCTCGAACAGCGATTCGCTCGTGCAGGTCGGCACGCTCGCGAACATCACCGTGGCGCTCGCGGGCGAGCGCGACACGCTCTATCAGACCAGCGACGACGCCGGCCGCATCGACTTCGGCTCGATCGCGCCGGGGCGCTGGACGATCAGCGTGCTGCCCGGCGCCGAGCTGCCCGACCATCACGCGTTCGCCGCCGAGCGGATGAGCGTGGTGCTCGACGCGGGCGAGAAGCGCAACGTGGCGCTGGAGATCGTGCCGCGGAAGCGCGTCGTCACCTTCGTCGGTCCGAGCGAGACGCTCAAGCCGCGTCAGGATCCGAAGAGCAAGCAGGACGAGCGCCGCGATCGCTGAGTCGTCGAGGCGATCCGCCGGATGGGTTCGGACAGATTGTCCGAAGGCGAACTAAGAAATTCGACAGCGCTGCGTGGGCGGGTTGGACCATGGTCCTACAACCTTGTGGCCTGCCGTACTGACGCGCATTGTAGGGCAAGTACCCCATCCTTGTGCTGGTCTGATGCACGCCATCGACATCGCGTGGCGCCAGGCGACGACGGACGTCGGGCTCGTCGCGTGGACCGCCAATCGACATACCTGGACCATGACGCGGGTCACCGCGTCGGACGACGCGCTGCTCGGATTCCCGAGACGCGCGTGGCGTGCGCGCGGCTTCTGGCTCGAGCGTGTCGAGCCCGACGACCGCGAGCGTGTCGCGCGCTTCTTCGCCGCGGTCTCGCGCGGCGAGCAGGTCGAGCCGATCGAGTATCCGATCCAGGACGCGTTGGGCGAGTCGCATCGCTTTCGCACCGCGGCGGTGTTGACGCCAGTCGACGGCGGCTGCGAGATCGCCGGCGTGCACCGGGACGTCACCGAGATCGGGCTCGTGCGCGACGTCCTCGCGTCGGCGACGGAGCGCCGCGTCGATCACATCCATCGCGACATCTGGGACTCGCTGCCGGCGAGCGCGGTCGTCGTCGACGCCGACGGTGTGATCGTCGAGGCGAACCCGGCGTGGTTCGAGGCGGCGGCGTCGGGGGGCGCGCCGACGCATGCGTTCATCGGCGAGTCGTACATCGACGCGATGCGCGTCGCGGCGCGCGCCGACAAGCATGCGCGCCACGCGTACGACGGCATCGTGTCGATCCTCGAGCGCGGCGAGAAGCGATTCGCCTTCGACTACCTGGGCCAGGGGCGCGCGGGCGAGCGGTGGTTCCGGATGAACGCGTTCGCGCTGCGTCCGCCGGCGCGCGGCGCGATGATCATCCACTGGGACGTGACGGAGCGCAAGCACGCCGAGCTCGCCGTGCAGCGCGGCCGCGATCAGTTCGCCGACATGCAGCGGCTCGCGACGATGAACGAGCTCGCGACGACGATCGCGCACGAGCTGAACCAGCCGCTCGCCGTGATCATGTCCGCGGCATTCACCGTGCGTCGCAGCCTCCGCGCCGGCGATGGACGCGACATGGCGCCGTTGATCGCCGACATCATCGGCGCGACGAATCGCGCGGCCGAGGTCACGCGCAACGCCCGATCGATGATCCGCCGCGACATCCGCGTGCGCGAATCGTTCTCGCTGAACGACATCGTCACGTCGGTCGAGCGGCTGCTGGCGAGCGACCTCGCGCTGCACCAGGTGAAGATGACGACGGATCTCGATCCGCATCTCGCGCCGGTGATCGGCGATCGGATCCAGATGCAGCAGGTGCTGGTGAATCTCCTGTTGAACGCGATCGAAGCGGTCGAGGACCAGGCTCGGTACCGGCGCAGCGTGCGCGTGACGACGCGCGGCGTCGCCGCGGGGCTCGTCGAGCTGATCGTCTCCGACTCCGGCGGGGGCATCGCGCCGGCGATCGCCGAGCGGGCATTCGATGCGTTCGCGACGACGAAGCGCGAACGGACGGGATTGGGACTCACCATCGTTCGGGCGATCGTCGAGGCGCATGGTGGCAAGGTGTCGATAGAACAAGCGAAGGAAGGCGGTGCAGCGTTTCGTGTGATCTTCCCCTGCGAGTCGGAGGTGTGTGATCATGTCCAGCGATGAGCCAGTGCCCGCTGCATCGATGCGCCTTGCCATCATCGACGACGATCGCGCCGTGCTGCGGTCGCTCGCGCGGATGCTCTCGGCGTGCGGCTACACGGTGACGTCGTTCCAGTCGGCCGAGGAGTTCCTGGCGAGCCTGCCGATCGAGGAACCGGACGCGATGCTCATCGACCTGCGGATGCCGGGCGCCGACGGGATGACGCTGCTGGAGATGTTGCGGGAGCGCGGCTATCGGATCCCGGCGGTGTTTCTTTCCGGCCACGCCGACGTGCCGACGTCGGTGCGGGCGATTCGCGCCGGGGCGGTGGACTTTCTCGAGAAGCCGTGCGACGAGCCGACGCTGCTGACGTCGCTCGCGCGCGCCTTCGACGTCGCGAAGCGGAATCGCACGGCGACGGGCGCGGCGGAGATCGCGACGAAGTGGCGGCGTCTCACGCCGCGCGAGCGGCAGGTCTGCCGCCACGTCGTGCAGGGTGAGCTGAACAAGCAGATCGCGGCCGCGCTCGGCACGACCGAGAAGACGATCAAGGTGCATCGCGCGCGCGGGATGGCGAAGATGGGCGCTCGCTCGCTCGCCGAGCTGGTGCGGATGCTCGACCGGATCGGGGAAGGCGAGGGGCGATTAGAGGTGACGCCCCCGCGGGGCGGGAAGCACGTCCCCGCCTCCGGCGACGAGTGGAGGTTCAGCCCCGCCTGAATCCGCCGCCTGGAGGCGACCCCGTGTGGCGTCGCAGGGCTTCGAGGAGCACGCGGGGCTTCACCGGTTTGGTCAACAGCTCGTCACACCCCGACGCGAGCGAGCGTTCGCGATCGAAC
>CBHWBX010000189.1:0-7953 GCA_966111935.1 uncultured Gemmatimonadaceae bacterium | reverse complement strand
AGCTGACGATCCACTACGGCATGCTGCCGCGCGCGAACCGCGGCATCTTCGCGCTCAACGAGCTTCCTGACCTCGCCGGCAAGGTGCAGGTCGGCCTGTTCAACGTGATGCAGGAAGGCGACGTGCAGATCAAGGGATATCCCGTGCGCCTGCCGCTCGACGTTCAGCTCTGCTTCACCGCGAACCCCGAGGACTACACGGCGCGCGGCAAGATCATCACGCCGCTCAAGGACCGCATCGGCAGCGAGATCGTGACGCACTACCCGTCGAGCGTCGAGCTCGGGATGGACATCACGAAGCAGGAAGCGTGGACCGCGCGCGACAGCCGCACGGTGCGCATCCCCGACTTCATCGCCGAGGTGATCGAGCGGATCGCGTTCGAGGCGCGCAACGACCGGCGCATCGACAAGCGCTCGGGCGTCTCGCAGCGCATGCCGATCACGGTGATGGAGAACGTCGTCTCGAACGCCGAGCGCCGCGCGATCATCTCCGGCGACGGCGAGATCGTGCCGCGCATCTCCGACATCTACGCGGCACTCCCCGCGATCACCGGCAAGATCGAGCTCGAGTACGAAGGTGAGCTCGTCGGCGGTCCGGCGATCGCGCGCGAGCTGATTCGCCGCGCCTCCGACGCGACCTTCCACGATCGCGCCGGCGGCGTGAACACCGACGACGTCGTGATGTGGTTCGACGAGGGCGGCGCGCTGCAGGTGACCGACGACGCGCGCTCCGATCTCGCGATGAAGGGCTTCGAGGTCGTGCCGGAGCTGCTCGGCCTCGTGCATCACGTCGGGCTGTCCCCCGAGGACGATGCGGCGACGTCGGTCGCGGCGTGCGAGCTCGTGCTCGAAGCGCTCGTCGCGCGCAAGAAGATCTCGCGCTCCGAGATCGGGCAGTACGGACGGGCCACGCCGGAGCCGCGCCGTCGCCCGAATCAGGACCTCTTCGGCGGTGGCATGGCGTGAGTCGCGACGTCTCGGTCCGCGCCGCAACGCTCGACGATCTCGATGCGATCGTCGAGCTGCGGATGGCGCTGCTCCGGGAATACGGCGACCACCCGTTCTACGCCCACCTGCACCCCGACGCGACCGAGCGCGCGCACGATCTCTATCGCGCGCAGATCGCGGCGCCGCACGAGACGATCTTCGTCGCCCGCCGTGGACGCCGCGCGATCGGGCTGCTCCGCTGCGTCGATACGCGGACGTCGCCCGTCCTGCTTCCCGACCGCTACTGCTACGTCTCGTCGGTCTACGTCGTGCCCGACGAGCGCAAGCGCGGCGTGCTGCACGCGCTCATGCGCGCCGCCGAAGACTGGTGCGATACGCGAGGACTCACCGAGATGCGTCTCCACAATTCGTCGTCATCGCCGGACGCGCAGGGCGCGTGGAGCGCGCTCGGCTTCGAGGTCGTCGAGGAAGTGCGCCGCCGCGAGCTCCGACCGTCGTCGGCGAAGACTCCCGCCGTTCGCGAGGCCGCGGCATCGCGCTCGCCCGTCCGAGCCCGCTGATGCCGGTCATCACGATCTCGCGCATGTATGGATCCGGCGGCTCCGAAGTCGCCGAGCGCATCGCGAAGACGCTCGGCTGGCCGCTGTTCGACAACGACATGGTCGACGCCGTCGCCGAGCGGCTCGGTCTCTCGCACGAGGAAGTCGCGGGGCACGAGGAGCGCGTTCCGACGCTCGTCGAACGAATCGCGACGGCGATGTCGCTCGGCTCGCCCGAGTCGATCCCGGCGCTTCCGGTCGAGGGACTCGAGTCGACCGAGGAGCGCATCGTCGCCGTGACCGGTCGGATCATCGAGGAAGCGGTGCAACAGGGGCCGGCGGTGTTCGTGGGGCGCGGCGCGCAGTGTCTGCTCGCCGAGCGCGCGGACGCGCTGCACGTCTTCTGCTACGCGCCGAAGTACGTCCTGCGCCAGTACGCGATGGACAAGTTCAACGTCGGCCCCGACGAAGCCGATCGCCGGGTGAACGAGATGAACCACCAGCGCGAGGCGTACGTGAAGCGCCACTGGAATCGGAAGTGGCTCGCGCAGGAGAACTATCACCTGTGCATCGACACGTCGTGGCTCGGCCACGACGGCGCCGCCGAGCTGGTGGTCGAGGCGGCGCGCATGCACTTCGCGGAGCTCGCGACGAGCGAAGACCGCTAGGGAATCGCCCGCAGCTCCGGGCGACGGAACGCCCACAGCGAGTAGGCGAGCATCAGCGTCGCCGCGCCACCGATCGCCCACGACGTGCCGACCGATCGCGCGACCGTGCCGGACAGCGCCGATCCGACGACCTGCGCCAATCCGACGACGATGAACGAGTACGCGGCCATGAGACGTCCGCGCAGCTCGTTCGGCACGAGATGCTGGAGCGTCGAGTTCGCGGTCGCACTCTGCACGATCATCATGAAGCCGATGCCGAAGAGCAGCGGATAGGCGTAGAGGTGGTTGCGGACGACCGAGAAGGTGATGAGCAGGATCGCGAATGCGAACGAGGCAAATGCGAGCACGCGGATGCGGCCGAACCGGTCGCCGATCGCGGCGAGCGACAGCGCGCCGCAGACGCCGCCGACGCCGACGCAGGCGAGCAGCGCGCCGTAGCCGCTCGCGCCGCGGTGCAGCTGATCGCGCGCGACGACCGGCATCAGGGTGAGGTACGGAATGCCGAGCACGGAGATCACCGTCACGCACGCCATGAGCGCGCGGATCGAAGGCGTGCGCCACATGTAGCGAACGCCCTCACGAATCCCCTCGAGCGGCGAGAGCACCGCCTCGGGCCGCTGCCAGGGCGGAAGCTTGATCATGAAGAGCCCGGCGAGCACCGCCACGTAGCTGAGCGCGTTGACGCCGAAGCACCAGGCGATCCCGAGCTGCGCGATGACGATCGCGCCGATGCTCGGCCCGACGACGCGCGCGATGTTGAAGCCGCTCGAGTTGAGGGCGATCGCGCCGGGCAGATCCTTGCGTCCGACGAGGTCGACGATCAACGACTGCCGCGCCGGGATCTCGAAGGCGACGATCATCCCGTTCGCGAGCGCGAGCGTGAGCAGCCAGCCGATCGTGAGGCGGTGCGACCAGGTGAGCCACCAGAGCGTCCCCGCCTGGATCGAGAGGAGCGTCTGGGCGATGCGAACGATGCGCAGCTTGTCGTTGCGGTCGACGACGACGCCGGCGTGGAGCGAGAGGAGGAGGATCGGCAGCGCCTGCGCCGAGGCGACGAGCCCGACGATGAACGCGCTGTTCGAGAGCACGAGGGCCAGCCATCCCTCGGCCATCGACTGCATCCAGGTACCGACGAGCGAGAGCGTCTGGCCGAACCAGAAGAGCCGGAAGTTCCGGTGCTGCTGGAGGGTCCGGAACGGATTGAACGTTTGTGGGGACGTACTGGGCATCCCGTAGGAAACTAGCAAGTTTCGGCGCCCGACCGCGGCCGCTCTTGACGGGAGCGCGATTCGGGTGAATAGGTAGACAACCTACATATGACGACCGACTGCCTATGAGCCCCGCCGATGCCCGCCGCGAGCTGCCCCCCGGGACGCTCGACATGCTGATCCTGCGCACCCTGACCCTGGGCTCGCTGCACGGCTACGCGATCGCGCAGCACATCGCGAAGCTGTCGGACGGCGTGCTGAAGGTCGAGCAGGGGTCGCTCTACCCCGCCCTCGAGCGGCTGCTCAACAAGGGCTTCGTCACGGTGAAGTGGGGCGAGACGCCGACGAAGCGGCAGGCGCGCTACTACACGATCACGCGCAGCGGCCGGAAGCAGCTCGAAGTGCGCGAGTCGGACTACGACCGCGTGTCGGCCGCGATCGCGCGCGTGCTCGGGCGGGCGTAGCGATGTCGCGCCTCGACGGACTTCGGCATCGGATCTACGTGCTGCTGCGCGGCGAATCGTACGCCGACGAGGTGCGCCGGGAGCTCCGCTTCCATCGCGAGCTCGACGCGCTCGCGGCGGAGGGCAACTCGCTTGGCAACGAGACCTACTATCGCGAGGAGGTTCGGGCGATGACGTGGCAACTGTGGATCGATCGAGTGATGCAGGACGCGCGGTACGCGTTGCGGAGCCTGCGGCGCACGCCGGGTTTCACCATCGCCGTCATCACGACCCTCGGCCTCGGCGTCGGCGTGAATGCATCGGCGTTTTCGCTGCTCGAGCGAGTATTCCTCAAACCACCCTCGGGGGTGGTGGCGCCCGTCGAGCTCCGCCGGCTCTACGTCGATGTTGCGGACAGCCGACGCGGCCGGCTCGTCTGGCCGTATCTCCAGTTCCCGCAGTTCACCGCCATCGAGACTGCGCTGGGCTCGCGCGTCGCGCTCGCCGGATATTCGCCCCCGGAATCGACCGACGTTCGAACGGATCATCTGCGCGCCCCGGCGCGGCGCAGCCATGTGACCGCAACCTACTTCGAGTTGCTCGGAGTCAAGCCGGCACGTGGGCGCTTCTTCCTCGGCGAGGAACGTGAGATTCCCGTGCCGACTCGCGTTGCAGTGATCAGCGACGCCTTCTGGCATCGCGCTTTTGGAGGCAGCGAATCCGTGCTCGGAAGGAATGTGAAGATGGGCCCGGACACGTACACCATCATAGGCGTCGCACCTCCGAACTTCTCCGGGACGGATCTCGACGCCGTCGACGTATGGCTACCGGCGAACACTCATGGCGAAGGGGGTGGCATTCCGGGACTCCCGTGGTATCAGTCGCTCACATCGTGGAGCGTGCTCGGCCGAGTCGCATCGGGTTCGCTCGACACGGACATTGCGACCGTTGGCACGCAGACGCTCCGGCCGATCCATATCCCCGGCCTCTATTACGACTCGACGACCCGGGTGCTCGTCGGACCAATCGTTCAGGCACGCGGGCCGGCGGAGACGCCGGGGGAGATGGCCGTCGCGACGCGTGTGGCCGGCGTCGCTGCGCTCGTGCTGCTGATTGCGTTCGCAAACATTCTCAACCTCACATTACTCCGGTCGGCGGAGCGCGGACGCGAGATTGCTGTCCGTCGCGCACTCGGCGTCTCGACGACACGACTGATCGCCCAGTTCGTCGTCGAAACGCTGATCCTGGCGGCGGGAGGCGCGCTCGGCGCGCTGGCATTCGCCGTCTGGGGAAGCGCGACCCTTCAGCGTCTCGTACTGCCCAACGTTCACTGGTCCGGTTCTTCGCTCGATGCACCTACGCTCGCCTTTATTATCGCGGCGTGCGCGATCATCGGCGCAGCAAGCGGCATCGTTCCGGCGATTCGCTCAATGCGTGGCCCGATGTCCGACTCGCTCAAGGCGGGAATGCGACAGGGCGCGTACCGATCTTCACGGCTGCGCGGAGCGCTCCTCGCCACTCAGGTCGCACTGAGCGTGGTGCTGCTCGTCGGCGCCGGCCTGTTCATTCGCAGTTTGCGAACCGTCGAAGCGATCGGCGTCGGCTACGACATGGCGGATCAGGTCTTCATCCGACCTAGTTTCGACGACCCCGCGGCACATGTCCGGGAGCTGGTCACCGCGATCCCGGAAGCCGCGACGCGACTCCGCCGCTCGCCGAATGTGGAAGCGATCGGGTTCTCGACCATTCCGCCGATGCAGGGGGCGTCATATCGAACGATCTACGTACCCGGCCGGGATTCCCTCCCACGATTCCACGGTGACGTCGGTCCGTCGATGAACTCCGTGTCGCCGGATTTCTTCCGCGCGGTCGGCCTTCGGATCGTCGCCGGCCGTGATTTCAACGCCAGTGACGGTCGCGGCACGCCGTACGTCGCCGTCGTGAGCAAGGCAATGGCCGAGACCTACTGGCCGGGCGAGAGCGCTCTCGGCAAGTGCTTCATGGTCCTGAAGCGCGACGGTCCGTGCTACACGATTGTCGGCGTGGTTGCGGACGCCCATCGCCACAACATCATTGAGCCGCCCGTCCTTCAGTACTACATCGCGATCGCGCAGAGCGGTGAGACCCCGCGCGATTTGATCGTACGCACGCGACCATCGAAGGTCCCCGCGGTCATTCGCGACGCGGAGGCCATTCTCCGCCCTCTCGTGTCCAATATGACGGGACTGCGAGCGCGCCGGCTTCAGGACATCATCGAGCCGCAGCTTCGCCCGTGGCGCCTCGGAGCACGTCTCATCGGCGCGTTGGGCATGCTCGCACTGGTCGTCGCAGCGCTCGGCGTATACGCGGTCGTCGCATATGGTGTGAGTCAGCGAGCACATGAGATGGGCGTACGGGTTGCTCTTGGAGCATCGCGCCGGAACGTTCTCGAGCTCGTGCTCGGCGACGGCCTTCGCACGATCGTTCTTGGCCTTATGGCCGGAGTCGCCGTGGCCCTGGCACTCGGAAGGCTCGTCGCATCCCTGCTCTTCGGCGTGACGCCGACGGACCCGACCGTGATGATCGCATCGCTCGTTTTGCTCACCGTCGTCGGATCGATTGCCTGCTTGCTCCCGGCGTGGCGCGCATCGGCGATCGACCCGGTAGCCACGCTTCGCTCCGAGTAGCCGAACTTTCCCCACGCGGGTATCCTTCGAAAGGAGGGTCGCCCGCATGCGCTTTCACACGTACGGCAAGTACAGTCCCGAGCTCGCCGACGCCATCGACCTGCAGTCGCTGCTCGACAAGCTCGCCGACTTCCTGTTGCAGTCCGGCTTCGCCGGCGGCGACAATCACTCGTACTACGGGTTCGATCAGGGAGATGAAGGCAATCGCTCGCTCGATTCGCTGAAGCAGGCGATCCTCGATGCACTGATGGAGAGCGGGCAGTTCACGCCCGAGATGCTCGACGCGCTGCGCGGCGGCGAGGACGAGGAGGGCCAGGCGAAGCTGGCGAAGCTGCTCGACGATCTCGTGCAGCGGCTCATCAGCGAAGGCTACCTCAACGTCGAGAACGCGCCGCAGATGCCGGCGGGCCACCAATCGGTCACCGGTCCCGGCGGTCTGGCGAAGGCCGCCGCGCGCGACGTGCAGTTCAACCTCACCGAGAAGGGCATCGACTTCCTCGGCTACAAGACGCTGCGCAGTCTTCTCGGGTCGCTCGGCAAGGCGAGCTTCGGCAGTCACGACACGGCGTACCTCGCGACGGGCATCGAGTCCGACGGGTGGAGCAAGCCGTACGAGTTCGGCGACGTGTTGAACATCGACGTCAACGAGACGCTCAAGAACTCGCTCGCGCGCACCGGCCGCATCGAAGTGCCGATGGATCTCGACTACGGCGACCTCATGGTCCGCCAGGCCGAGTACCGCTCGTCGTGCGCGACGGTGCTGATGCTCGACTGCTCGCACTCGATGATCCTCTATGGCGAGGATCGGTTCACGCCGGCGAAGAAGGTGGCGCTCGCGCTCACACACCTCATTCGCACGCAGTTCCCCGGCGACACGCTCAAGGTCGTACTCTTCCACGACTCCGCCGAGGAGATCCCGCTCGCGACGCTCGCGACGGCGCAGGTGGGTCCGTACCACACGAACACCGCCGAAGGCCTCAAGCTCGCGCGCCGGCTGCTCATGGCCCAGAAGAAGGACATGAAGCAGATCATCATGATCACCGACGGCAAGCCGAGCGCGCTGACGATGCCGAACGGGCAGATCTACAAGAACTCGTTCGGGCTCGACACGACGGTGATCGCGCAGACGATCAAGGAAGTCGCGGCCTGCCGGCGCTCCGGGATCATGATCAACACCTTCATGCTCGCACGCGACCGCACGCTCGTCGAGTTCGTGAAGCGGGTCTCCGAGATCAGCCGCGGCAAGGCGTACTTCACGTCGACGATGACGCTCGGGCAGTTCATCCTGATGGACTTCCTCAAGCGGAAGACGCGCAAGGTTTCGTGAAGCGTCTGCTGTTGCTGCTCGCCGCCGCCGCGATCGGATGCGGCGGCGCCGGCGAGTCTACGGCGCCGATCACCGCGCCCCCGTCGGACACGACCCAAGCGTTCCCCGGCTTCGACATCGGCATCTATCCCGGCGACTTCGCGCTCGTCGGGTGG
>CBHWBX010000188.1:0-7965 GCA_966111935.1 uncultured Gemmatimonadaceae bacterium | reverse complement strand
ACGACGTCTCCTTCTCGCTCGGCGACGGCCTGCGCCCCGGCTCGATCTACGACGCCAACGACGAGGCGCAGTTCGCCGAGCTGAAGACCCAGGGCGAGCTCAATCGCATCGCCTGGGAGTTCGACGTCCAGACGATGAACGAGGGCCCCGGCCACGTGCCGATGCACCTCATTCGCGAGAACATGGACAAGCAGCTCGAGTGGTGTCAGGAAGCGCCGTTCTACACGCTCGGACCGCTCACCACCGACATCGCTCCCGGATACGACCACATCACCAGCGCCATCGGCGCCGCGCAGATCGGCTGGTACGGTACGGCGATGCTCTGCTACGTCACGCCCAAGGAACACCTCGGCCTGCCGAATCGAGACGATGTGAAGGCCGGCGTGATTGCCTACAAGATCGCCGCTCACGCCGCCGACATCGCCAAGGGCCATCCGCGGGCGCGCGAGTGGGACGATGCGCTTTCCAAGGCTCGCTTCGAGTTCCGCTGGCGCGACCAGTTCAATCTCGCCCTCGATCCGGTCACCGCCCTCGCCTACCACGACGAGACGCTGCCCGCCGAAGGCGCGAAGATCGCCCACTTCTGCTCGATGTGCGGCCCGAAGTTCTGCTCGATGAAGATCACACAGGACGTGCGCGACTACGCGGCGAGCATGGAGTCGAAGGCCGAAGAGTTCCGCGCGCACGGCGGGGAGATCTATCTGCCGGCGGCGGCCGCCACGGAGACGGTGTGACGATCCCCCATCTGCTCACCATCGCCGGATCCGATCCGGGGGGCGGCGCCGGCGTTCAGGCCGACCTGAAGACCTTCAGCGCGCTCGGCGCTTACGGAATGGCGGTCGTCACTGCACTCACCGCGCAGAACACCCGCGGCGTAAGCGCGGTGCAACCTGTGCCGCCGGCATTCGTCGCGCGACAGATCGACGTGCTGCTCGAGGACGTCGCGGTCGATGCGCTCAAGATCGGCATGCTCGGGAGCGCCGAAGTGGCGAGCGTCGTCGCGAGTGCGATCGCGCATGCCGGCGCACGGTACGTCGTGCTCGATCCGGTGATGACCGCGAAAGGTGGACGCCGGCTGCTCGACGCCGACGCGGTGGCGGTCGTCCGCCGAGCGCTCATTCCGCTCGCTACGGTGATCACCCCGAACCTTCCCGAGTGCGGCGCGCTGCTCGGCTCCTCCGCTCCATCGACCGTCGGCGAGATGCGTGACGCCGCGCGCGCGCTGCACGCGCTCGGCGCCCGGATCGTCTACCTCAAGGGCGGGCACCTCGCGGCCGATTCGAGCCCCGACGTGTTCTTCGACGGCGAACGGCTTGTCGAGCTCGACGCCCCCCGCGTCCTGACCAAGAACACGCACGGCACCGGGTGCACGCTGTCGTCGGCGATCGCCGCGCTGCTGCCGCGCTTCGCCGATCCGCTCGATGCGGCCCGTCTCGCGAAAGCGTACGTCGCCGACGCGCTCGCCGCGAGCGGTGCGCTGACCGTCGGCGCCGGCCACGGTCCCGTTCACCACTTTCACGCGCTCTGGACGCATCCAAGCCTCGTGATGCTCGACGCCGTCGGCGCGGAGGCATCGTGAGACCCCTCGGTCGATTGTATCTCGTCGCCACGCCACGCGCGCATCTGAGCGAGCCCGAGTTCCTTGCGCGGGTGAGCGCGGCCCTTGATGGCGGGGTCGATGTGCTCCAGCTCCGCTGCAAGGAGCTCGAGGCGCTGCCGTATCTGCGCCTGGCCGAACGTGTGTGCGACATCGCGCATCGCGCGAACGTTCCGTTCATCGTGAACGATCGTCCCGACGTCGCGCTTGCCTGCGGCGCCGACGGCGTTCACCTCGGACAGAACGACCTGCCTGTCGACTGGGCGCGCTCCATCCTTCCCAAGTCGGCGATCATCGGGCGCTCGAGTCACGCGCCCGCTGACGCCGAGCGCGCGCTCGCTGAAGGCGCGGCGTACTTCGCCGTCGGGCCGGTCTGGAAGACGCCGACCAAGCCGGGCCGCGCGCCCGCGGGCCTCGAGTACGTGCGCGATGTCGCGGTGCGAAGGGTCGCGGTGCCCTGGTTCGCGATCGGCGGCATCACACTCGAGAATGTCGAAGTGGCGCTCGCGGCCGGCGCGACCCGCATCGCTCTCGTGCGCGCGATCCTCGACGCCGACGATCCCGCCGCCGCGGCGAACCGATTCGTCGAGATCCTGCGCCGGACCGCGAACGTCGAGGTGCGCGCATGATCGTGAATGGAAAGAGGCATCCGTATCGCGACGGCCTCACGCTGCACGCGTTGCTCGCCGAGCTCGGCCTCGACCAGCGCACCGTCGCCGTGATGCGCGGCGAGGACGTGCACCGCGCCGGATCGGTTCCCGACTGTCCGCTCGCCGAGCGCGACGTCATCGAGATCGTGACCATGATGCAGGGGGGCTAAAGATGCAGAACCGAGAACTCCGACCGGAGGTGCGCAGCGCCGAAGGGAGGAGCAATAACATGATGACTGAAAAGACCGACGACCGGCTCGTGATCGCCGGTCGCTCGTTCAATTCGCGCCTCATGACGGGCACCGGGAAGTACCGCGACTTCGGCGTCATGCGCGACGCCATCGCCGCGAGCGGCGCCGAGATCGTGACGGTGAGCATTCGCCGTGTCGAGCTGGGCGCGGCGGGTCACGTCGGAATTCTCGAGGCAATCGATCTGAGCGCGTATCACCTGCTGCCGAACACCGCCGGATGCCGGACCGCCGACGAGGCCGTGCGTGTCGCCAGGCTCGCGCGCGTCATGACCGAATCGACCTGGGTAAAGCTCGAGGTGATCCCCGACGCGAAGTATCTGCTCCCCGATCCGGTCGAGACGCTGCGCGCGGCGGAGATTCTCGTGGGCGAAGGATTCACGGTGCTGCCGTACATGCCCGCCGATCCCGTGCTTGCGCGGCGCCTCGCCGAGGCGGGGTGCGCGACGGTGATGCCGCTCGCCTCGCCGATCGGGTCCGGTCGCGGTGTGCTCACGCGCGCGAGCCTCGAGATCATCGTCGAGGAAGCGACGGTGCCGGTGGTCGTCGATGCCGGACTCGGCGTGCCGAGCGAAGCGGCGTCGGTGATGGAGATGGGCGCGCACGCGGTGCTCGTGAACACCGCGCTCGCCGAGGCGCGTGATCCGGTGCGGATGGCGGCCGCGTTTCGCAAAGCCGTCGAAGCGGGACGCGATGCGCATCTCTCTGGGCGCATGCCCGTACGCGCGCAGGCGAGCCCGTCGAGCCCAATCGCCGGCGTCGTGCGTCTTCCCGATCCCGAGGTTCCAGCATGAATGTCGTCCTGAGCGCGAAGCGCGAACGGCCCCTGTACGCCGAGGAGAACGCGTGACCCTCGATGCCGATGAGCTGCTCCGCTATGGACGCCACCTGTCGTTGCCACAGGTCGGCGTCGACGGTCAACGGCGGCTCAAGAACGCGCGAGTGCTGCTCGTCGGCGCCGGCGGTCTCGGCTCACCCGCCGCGCTGTATCTCGCCGCGGCGGGCGTCGGCCACATCACCATCGTCGACGATGACGTGGTCGACGCGTCGAACCTGCAGCGCCAGGTGCTGCACGACACGGCCGCCGTCGGCCGGCCGAAGACCGCGTCGGCGCGCGAGCGGCTCGCCGCGCTCAATCCGCGGGTCGATGTCGACGCACTCTGCATCCGCTTCACCGCGGCCAACGCGCGCGAGCTCGTCGCCGCCCACGACCTCGTCCTGGACGGCAGCGACAATTTCGCGACGCGCTATCTCGTGAACGACGCCTGCGTGCTCGAGCGAACGCCTGACGTCTACGCGAGCGTGGTGCGCTTCGAGGGGCAGGCGTCGATCTTCGCCGCGCCCGATGGTCCGTGCTATCGTTGCCTCTTCCCGGTGCCGCCGCCCCCTGAGCTGGTGCCGAACTGCGCCGACGCGGGAGTGTTCGGCGTTCTTCCCGGACTGCTCGGCGTCATCCAGGCGACTGAGGCAATCAAGCTGTTGCTCGGTATCGGAGAGTCGCTGGTGGGGCGGCTGATGCTCGTCGATGCGCTCGCGATGTCGATGCGCGCCGTCCCGATTCGTCGCGATCCCGATTGCCCGGCGTGCGGGACGCGCGCGACGGGACAGCTCGCGGCGATCGACGTCGCATGCGCGGCCGATTCCGCTCCGCCGGCCGCGGAGATCACGCCGCGTGATCTCGCCGCGCGCCTCGATCGCGGCGAGGACGTCGTGCTGATCGACGTGCGCGAGCCGCACGAGTGGAACGTCGCACGCGTCGCGCGCGCGCGACTGGTTCCCCTCGGCACCCTCGACGCGGCGATGTCGTCGCTCGATGCGAGTCGCGAGACGTTCGTCATCTGCCAGAGCGGGATGCGGAGCGCAACCGCGATGCGTCGTCTGCGCGACGCCGGCTTCGCGAATGTCGTCAACGTCGCCGGCGGCGTCGCGCGCTGGCGTGCCGACGTCGATCCGACGCTCTCGAAGTATTAGCGTGCGCGTCGTCGTCGGTCTTCGCCCCTTTCGTCCCGGCGGATTTCGCGTCTGCACGGAGCCGCTGCGCGATCGGACGCTCGTGCATCACTATGGCCATGGCGGCGCGGGCGTCACGCTCTCGTGGGGAACGGCGCGCGCCGCGGCGGATCTCGCGCTCGCGACCGAGCCGGCCGACGTCGCGGTCATTGGATGCGGCGTGATCGGTTTGACGACCGCACGCACGCTTCAGCAGCGCGGCGTGTCGGTGACGATCTATGCGAAGGCGACGCCGCCGGACACGACCTCCAACGTCGCCGGCGCATTCTGGCAGCCCGTGCTCGTCAGCGACGTCGATCGGATCACGCCGGCATTCGCCGAACGTCTGGCCGAAGCGCTGCGCGAATCGCATCGCGCCTTTCGCGCGCTCGCGGGCGACCCGCGCTACGGCGTGCGCGAGCTGCCGCTGTATTATCTCGATCGCGACCCGCCACGGCTGTCGCCATTCATGGCGGTCGCCCCTGAGCTGTTCGACGGACCCCGACTGGCGCCCGGCGAGCATCCGTTCGGCGACCGGCACGCGATCGTGATGCGCGCGATGGCGATCGATACGTCGCGCTACCTCGACGCGCTCCTCGCCGATTTCCGCGCGGCGAACGGCGCGCTCGTCCTGCGATCGTTCGCCACGGTGGACGTCCTCGCCGATCTGCCGCATCCCGTCATCGTGAACTGTACCGGGCTTGGTGCGCGCACGCTCGCCGGCGACGCGACCCTCGAGCCGGTGCGCGGTCAGCTCGTGATCGCCGAGTCGCGCGCCGAGCTGTCGTACATGGCGGTGGCGCCGAGCGAGGGACTGTATCTGCTGCCGCGTACGGATGCGATCGTGCTGGGCGCGACCAAGCGCCCGGGCTCCTGGTCGCTCGCGCCCGACGACGCCGAGACGTCGCACATACTCGACGCGACTCGCCCGTGGCTGTTACAATGAGTGATGCTCATGCGCTTTCTCGCCGCTCTCTTCGTCACGCTCTCCGCGGCCTGCGGCAAGCCCGCGCCGCCGATGAAGGTCGTCGGCCCCGCGCCCGACTCGTTCAAGGTCACGCTCGAGACGAGCAAGGGTCCGGTGGTGCTGATGGTGCGTCGCGCCTGGTCGCCGAACGGCGCCGATCGTTTCTACGCGCTCGTGCAGAACAACTTCTTCGACGAGAACCGCTTCTTTCGCGTAGTGCCGGGCTTCATCGTTCAGTTCGGACTGAACGGCAATCCGAAGGTCAACGACCAGTGGGACTCGAAGATCCCCGACGATTCGGTGACCCACAGCAACGTCCGCGGCACGCTGACATTCGCGACCGAGGGCCCGCAGACGCGTGCCCATCAGATGTTCATCAACACCGGCAACAACGCGCGCCTCGACCGCCTTGGCTTCACGCCGATCGGTGAAGTGATCGAGGGGATGGCTGCCGTCGATTCAATCAATGCTGAATACGGGGAACAGCCCGATCAGCACTTCATCATGACGATGGGGAACCCGTATCTGCAGCGGGTGTTCCCGCGCCTCGATTATATCAAGACGGCGCGAGGGCCCTGACCTCCGTGCCCGTTCCAGCGCCTTGCCGATAGAACTGCAAACCCGCGAACGAAGAGCCGAAACCCGTGAAATGGCGTCCAAGCCACTTCGCGGGTTTCGTGCTTTTCCGTTCGCGTGTTTGTCCCTCACTTGCTCCACGGCGGCTTCACCCCCACCGACCGCGCATACGCGATCCACTGCCCCAGATGCTCATGCAGGTCGCCCGACATCGCGAACGCCGCCGCGTCGACCGGCATCCCCCACGGCTTGTATTTCCCCGTGAGCGTCGACGCATCCGCAGCGCGGAGCTGCGTCGCGCAGTGCGTCCATGATTTCTCGAGCTCGGCGATCACCGCGTCCTTCGACGTGATGTTCTTCTCGAGCGCCGGGAGCTTCTCCTGCGGCGCGCCGAAGTCCGCCGGCGGCTTGCCGGCCATCGACATCGGCGCGAAGAACGACCATTCGCCGACGACGTGCATCAGCGCTTCCGAGATCGAGCGCGTGCCCGGCGCCGGGCGCCACGCGTACTTGTCCGCCGGGATCGCCTTCGCGAGCGCGACGATCTTCACGTGCAGCGTGTCCATGTCCGACGCGAACTCGTCGCGCACGTGCGCGGCCGACGTCGCCGTGAATGCATCCTGCGCCCGCGCCGCCGGCGCGATCGCGATCAGCGCGGCTCCGGCGATAATGAAGTAGCCGCTGGCCAATCGGTGGTACGACATTGGTATCCTCGAACGAAGGTGGGAACTGCGGTCGTACGCTATCGTTCGGGAGCACCGCCACAAAGCAACCTGGGACGAACCGTTTCACAGTTGACTGAAACCGAACGGGACGCGCCATGAACCGACTGCTGCTCCTCGCTCTCCTCTGCATCGCCCGCCTCGCCGGCGCGCAGACGACGAAGCACGTGATCCTCGTCGTCACCGACGGGCTGCGCTGGCAGGAGGTCTTCACCGGCGCCGACTCGTCGATCCTCTTCGGCGCGCCGCGCTTCGCCGGCGACACGGCTGAGATCCGCGCCGAATTCTGGCGGCCGTCCGCCGAGGAGCGCCGCCGGACGCTGATGCCGTTCCTCTGGGGCACCGTCGCGACGCAGGGTGAGATCTTCGGCAACAAGCTGCGCGGCTCGAGCGCCCAGGTGACGAACGGAGTGAACGTCTCGTACCCCGGCTACAACGAGATCCTCACGGGCCGCCCCGATCCGCGCATCCGCGACAATCGCTTCGGCCGCAACCCGAATCGAACGGTGTTCGATTGGCTGAACACCCGCCCCGGTTTCACCGGACGCGTCGCCGCCTACGGCACATGGAACACCTTCGACGACATCTTCAACCGCGACCGCGCGGCCTTCCCGGTGCACGCCGGCTGGAACGCGCCGTACCCGAATCCACGAAACGCCGAAGACTCGCTCCTCAACCGTCTCTACCGCACCTCGCATCGCGAATTCCACGACGTCGCCTGGGACGCCCTCATGCAGGCCGCAGTCGTCCGCACGATGCGCGACGACGCGCCGCGTGTGCTCTTCGTCGGCTACGGCGAGACCGACGAATGGGCGCACGCCGGCCGCTATGACAATGTTCTAAAGTCCGCCCGCGCCGTCGACTCGTTCGTCGCCGAGCTCTGGTCCCTCGCCCAGTCGCTCCCCGAGTACCGCAACTCGACGACGCTGATCATCACGACCGACCATGGCCGCGGCCACACCGGCACCAGGTGGCGCGACCACGGCAAGGACATCGACGGCGCCGAGGATATCTGGATCGCCATGGTCGGACCTGGCGTGCCTTCACTCGGCGAACGCACGAACGCCTCTCGCGTCACCCAATCCCAGATCGCCGCCACGCTCGCGGCGCTGCTCGGCGAGGACTATGTGGGGGCGGTTGGTGGAGTTGGGCGGCCGATTCCGTAGCCCGCGACCCGGTGGCTCCTAGTAAACGCCCAGGTCTCGCCCCGAAACCA
>CBHWBX010000187.1:0-7985 GCA_966111935.1 uncultured Gemmatimonadaceae bacterium | reverse complement strand
AGCGTACAGTGGATCCCTCGCTGCGCTCGGGATGACAAACGGGCGCTACCTTCCGCCGTTTCCCCTTTCCGCCCTCGCTCGACGCCGCGCTACTTCCCCGTGAACACCGGCTTCCGCTTTTCCAGGAACGCCTTCACGCCTTCGACGTAGTCCGCCGTTCCTCCCGCCTCGCGCTGGAGCTCTTCTTCGTAATCGAGCTGACCGTCGAGGTCCACGCCGAGGGAGCGGTTGAAGCCGCGCTTGATGAGGCCGAGTGCGCGCGTCGGTTGCGTCGCGAGCTGCTTCGCCGTGCCGATGGCCGTTTCCAGCAGCGCGTCCGGCTCGGTCACCATGTATACAAGTCCCCAGTCGCGCGCCTGCTCCGCGGTCATCTTCTCGGCGAGCATCGTCATTACGGTCGCGCGATGGAGGCCGACGAGACGCGGCAGCATGAAGGTGCCGCCGCTGTCGGGGATCACGCCGATCTTGGCGAACGACTGCACGAAGGTCGCGTTCTTCGCGGCGAAGACGATGTCGCACGCGTACGCCAGGTTGGCACCGGCGCCGGCGGCGACGCCATTCACGGCGCAGATCACCGGCTTCTCGAGCTTGCGGATCGCACGCACGACGGGGTTGTAGCTGTCGCGCACGATGTCGCCGAGATCGGGCATCTCGCCGTCGTTGGCGGGGATCGCCTCGGAGAGATCCTGGCCGGCGCAGAAGCCGCGACCGGCACCGGTGAGGACCACCGCGCGGATAGTATCGTCGGCGGCGATGCGCTCGAATGTCTCGCGCAGGGCGCGCGCCATCGGCCGGGTAAAGCTGTTCAGCACGTCGGGACGGTTCAGCGTGACGATCGCCACGCCGCCATCGGCCTGGAACAGGATGTCGGACATATCGGGAAAGATAGCCGTCGGCGTGCGCTCGCTGGCAGTGACGGGATCATCCGGAATTTGTCGTTCGGAATTGCGATTGGCGGGCAGCCGCGGAACTCGTGCACCGTCCCGCTTACATGACCGGCGACCGTCGGGCAGATTACAGGGCGTGACTACGCCAACTGCCTCCCCCTCCCCTGCGGCTGCTTCGAGCGCCAAGGGTCGCGGCTCGTCGAAGGGCCGCAAAAATGCCGTCGCGGGTCCCGACCCGCGTTTCGACTGGCGGAAGATTGCCTACAATGCGCTCGTCTCGCGGGCGCTCGACGACATCGAGGAGACCACCAACAAGAATCGCTCGAACGTGCCGCGCGAGCACGTGGTTCTGTATCAGTTTTCGGCGCGCGGACACGACGTCGCCCAGGTGATCCTCGGCTCGCTGATCGACCACAAGCACGACGCCGCGAGTGCGTACTATAGATCGCGTCCGATGCTGCTCGCGCTCGGCCTCGAGATCGACGATGCGCTGGGCAGCCCGCTCGGCCGTGCCGGTGGGTTCAGCGACGGCCGCGACATCGGCGTCGTGTGCAACCTGCCGAATCGCAACGGCCCGATCGTCATTCCGATGTCCGGCGACGTCGGCTCGCAGTACACGCCGTGTGCCGGCTGGGCGCACGCGATCCAGTACCACACCGACGTGCTCGAGGACGCCGAGTGGAAGGGCGCGCTGGGCGTCGTGCTCGGCGGTGAAGCGTCGGTGGCGACGAATGGATTCTGGGCCGCGCTCACGATGGCGACGACGCTCAAGCTCCCGATGCTCTTCTACGTCGAAGACAACGGGCTGGGCATCTCGGTGCGGAGCGATTTCCAGACGCCGGGCGGCGACATCACGAAAAATCTCGCGTCGTTCCAGAACCTGTTCATCCGGAACGGCAACGGCAGCGATCCCGCGGAAAGCGCGGCGCTGCTCGCCGAATGCGTCGATCACGTGCGCGCCGGCAACGGTCCGGCGCTCGTGCGTCTGACGGTGCCGCGTCTGTGCAGCCACTCGGGCCCGGACAATCAGAAGGGCTATCGCGACGAAGCCGAGATTGCCGCGGACGTCGAGCGCGATCCGCTGCCGGCGTTGCGGACGCATCTCGTGCCGGCGCTGTTCTCCGAGGACGAGTGGGCCGAGCTCGAGGCGGAAGTCGCGCGCGACGTGCAGGCCGGGCTCGAGGCGGCGCGTGCGCGTCCGAATCCCGATCCGTCGAAGGTGCATCGCTTCATCTATGAAGAGGATGCGCAGCCGGGTGACGTCGACGCGTTCGGCGGACTGACGCGCGAGGAGCGCGCGGTGCTCGGCGCGACGCTCGAGAAGAGCGACGCCGGTGACGTCGTACGCTTCGCGGAAGCCGTGCGTCGGACGCTGCGGCACGAGCTCGAGGTGAACCCGAAGGTCCTCGTCTTCGGCGAGGACGTCGGCCGCAAGGGCGGCGTGCACCTCGTCACCGAAGGGCTGCAGAAGAAGTTCGGCGACAAGCGCGTGTTCGACACCAGCCTGTCCGAAGAAGGCATCATCGGACGCGCGGTGGGGATGGCAATCTCCGGACTGATGCCGGTGACCGAGATCCAGTTCCGCAAGTACGCGGACCCGGCGACGGAGCAGCTCAACAACTGCGGCACGATGCGGTGGCGCACCGCGAATCGCTTCGCGGCGCCGATCATCGTGCGGATGCCCGGCGGGTTCGGCAAGGACGTCGGCGATCCGTGGCATTCGCTGAGCGACGAAGTGCGCTTCGCGCATGCGTACGGCTGGCAGGTCGCGATGCCGTCGAACGCGGCGGACGCGGTCGGCCTGCTTCGCTCCGCGATGCGCGGCGCGAACCCGACGATCTTCTTCGAGCATCGCTCGCTGCTGATGACCAGCGACGGCAGCGCGCGGTACCCGGGTGACGACTACGTGGTTCCGTTCGGCCAGGCGAACGTGTTACGCGAGGGATCCGACGTCACGCTCGTGACGTGGGGCGCGCTCGTTCACCGGTGCGTCGAGGCGGCGGACCGCTTCGAGCCGGGGCGGGTGGAAGTGATCGACTTACGGACCATCGCTCCATGGGATCGCGCGTGCGTCCTGGCGTCGGTCGTAAAGACGGGACACTGCGTGATCGTTCATGAGGACAATCTCACGGCAGGTTTCGGGGCGGAGATTGCCGCGACGATCGCCAAGGATGGGTTTTGGCATCTCGACGCTCCGGTCGAGCGGCTCGCGGTGAACGACGTGCCGATGCCGTACCACCCGTTGCTGCTGAATGCGGTGCTTCCAAGCGTGGATCAAATCGCGCAGCGACTCGAGGAAACGCTCCGCAGCTAGCACGTTTTTCCTCTCCCGGATAGAAGAAAAAGAGTTGGACCTGCAGTTCGGTTGTCTCAGACCGCCGTCGAGCGCTTTGCGTTCGGCGGCGTTTTGCTTCGCTCACCTGCGAAACGGCGGGAACTCCCTTCGCTCACTTACGAATACTTCGTTGGTACGCGCGGGAACTTTACTATCGTAAGTCTCGGTCGTCAATAGCCGGGTTTGCCAAGGTAAAGGACCGTGGACGATTTGGATTACAAAGCGCTGGCCTTATTGATGGAGCGGGGCCGCGCTCCCTGGACCGAAGTCGGAGAAGTGCTCGAGCTCTCGGCGCCCGCCGCGGCGGAGCGCGTGCGCAAGCTCGAGGAGCGCGCCGTCATCGTCGGGTATCGGGCGATCACGAATCCCGAGGCGCTGGGGCTGCCGCTGCTCGCGTTCGTGCACGTGGAGCTCGACAACGCCACGCAACGCAACGCGTTCCTGCGCGGGATCGCGAAGCACGAGCAGGTGGTGGAATGCCACCACGTCGCCGGCGACTACGACTATCTATTGAAGGTCCGCTGCCGCGACACGACGGATCTCGAGCGTTTCTTAACGACAGTTCTCAAAGACAAGCTCAGTGTCGCGAGGGCGCGCACGACGATCGCGCTCACGACGGTCAAGGAAACCACCGCCCTTCCCTTGCAGTCCTCCTGACGATGACGTAGCGTGACGGAGCCGACGCCGGCGTACCGAACTTCACTGGGAGCATCGTCAGTGTCCTTTCGATCCGCCTGCGTCGTCGCGCTGTCCGCGCTGACGGCGACGTCGCTCGCCGCGCAGCAGCCGACCGCCGACGCCACGCGCGCGCTCGCGATCGCCTTCGCGCGCGCGACCAATCCCGTCGATTCCACCAGCACCGTCGACGTCGTCGACGCGGTGCCGGCCGACTATCAGAGCCTGATCCATCTGCCCGCCGACGCACGCGTCGTCGCGACGGTGACGACGGGACGCGGCGCGACGGTGCTCGCGACGTCGCCGCAGCCAACGGACACGGTCCTGCAACAGATCGCTCGCGAGTACGGCCGCGCGGGATGGGCCGGCGTCTCGACGATCACGCTCCCGCAGACGGCGTCGCCGATGCTCGGCGGATTTCGTCCCTCGCCGTCCGCAGTCCCACGACAGTTCTGTCAGAGCGGGACCGAAGTGCTTCCGGTCGTGAATCGCGCCGGCGACGGCCTGACGCTCGTCCAGCTGCGCATCATCCGCGGGTCGGTCCCCTGCTCGCGCGTACCGGCGACACGCCCCACGACGGCGTCGGCGCAGCCGCGACTTCCGCTGCCATTGCTCCGCGATCCCCAGGACGCGACGATGCGCGCCGAATGCTTCCTCATCGGCTCGTCGCAGCGGACGCAGACTCAGCTCTCGACGGCGATGGAGCCCGCCGCGCTGCTCGATCACTACGGCAAGCAGTTGGACGCGCAGGGATGGACGCGGATGCCGGAGACGGCCGCGGTGCGCGGCAATTGGTCGCGGCGCGACAGCACGGGGGTCCTCGAAGTGGCGACGCTCTCCATCGCAACACGGCCGACGGCCGCGGGTTGCCGCGACGCGCAGATCGAAGTCACCACCATCCGGAGCCGCTGACGAATGCCTCGACTTCTTCGCTCACTGATTCTCTGCGTGGCGATCGCCGCTCCGCTGTCGGCACAGCGACGCGCGCCGCAGCCGGACTCGATCCCTCGCGCGCTCGTCGAAGCGCTGCTGCGGCCGTACTTCGGCAGCTATCCAGGCTCGACCGAGTTCTTCGTCGGCAAGGTGCCGCCGGAGCTCGCGCCGTATCTGTACGTTCCGAAGGACGCGCGGGTGATCGGAGGCATGGCGTCGCAGCAGAGTACCTCGACGGTGCTCATCGTTCCATCATCGATGGAGCAGATCGTCGCCGAGTTCGGACGCGAGCTCCCGAAGCTCGGGTGGACGCCGCCATCGGACGATTTCGGCCGCGCATGGGGATTCGTCCCCGCGCGCACGGCGAACATGTCGGGGAACGGTCTCGAGTTCTGTCACATCGGACAGTCGCTTCAGATCGTCCCGGTGCCGTTGCCCGAGGGCGGCTCCCAGGTGACGGTGACGGTGCAGAACTACGGCGGCCGATGCAACGCGCGCGCGCTCGCCGCGGCGCGGCCGGTCCAAGCCACACCGAGCAGCCTACCGACGCTCGTCAATCCGCTCGGCGTGAACATGAGCCCACAGGCGTGCGCGGTGCCGTTCTCGCCGGTCCTCGGGCCGAGCTCGACGTCGGAGCGCGTGCAGATGTCGATGGCGCCCGACGCGCTCGTCGCGGCGTTCGCGAAGCAGCTGAGCGATTCGGGCTGGACGGCCGGGGGAACGACCGCGGTCGTGCGGCGGACGTGGACGCGGCCGGACACCGCGGGCATCACGCGCGAGCTGACCGTCACGGCGACGCCGACCGGCCCGCAGGGATGCTACGACGTGTCGATGAGCGTGCGCCAGCTCGTCGGCCCGCGCCGCTGACTAGATCGCCTTGAACTCCTCGAACGGCTGACGGCAGTCGAGGCAGAACCAGATCGACTTGCACGCCGTCGATCCGAACTCACTCTTCCGCTCCGTATGCAGCGACTTGCAGAACGGACAGCGCACCGTCGCGGCGCGGCGGCGGAGCGGAATGAGATCGGTGGTGTCGGCCGGGCCGGGGGGCGCGATGCCGTAGGCTTCGAGCTTCGCGCGCGCCTCGGGGCCGATCCAGTCGGTCGTCCAAGCCGGCGTGAAGGTCGTGCGCACGTCGACGGGACCGAGCCCGTGCGCCTCGAGCGCGGCGCGAATGTCGCGCTCGATCTCGTACATCGCCGGGCAACCCGAGTAGGTGGGCGTGATCGTGACGACCACGCCCTCCTCCGTCACCACCGCGTCGCGCACGATGCCCAGCTCGACGACGCTGATCACCGGGACCTCGGGATCCTTCACCGTGTCGAGAAGCGCGAACAGCTCTTCGCGAGACGGCACCGCGCGACCGATCACGGCGCTACCAGGACGCGCCGGGGTGCGAGCGGGCGACGATCTGCATCTCGGCGAGCATGTGGCCGAGGTGCTCGGTATGCTTCCCGCCGCGGCCGCCGCGCTGCATGTAATTGACCTGCGGCGTGGTCAGCGTCGCGCGCTCGAGCACGTCATCGACCTGCGCGCGCCACGCGTCGGCGAGCGTCGACGGATCGACGCCATAGCCGGCCGCCGCCGCCTCGCGATCGACGTCGTCGGCGAGGAACAGCTCGCCGGTGAAGCGCCAGAGGTCGTTCACGGCGCGCTGTGCGCGCGCGTGGCTCTCTTCGGTGCCGTCGCCGAGCGTGACGACCCACTGCGCGCTGTGGCGCACGTGGTAGCGCGACTCCTTCACGGCCTTCGCGGCGACGCCGGCGAGCTCGGCGTCGTTGCTCTTCGTCAGCGCTTCCATCTGAAGCAGCGAATAGACGCTGAAGAAGAGCTGCCGCACGATCGTCTGCGCGAAGTCGCCCTTCGGCAGCTCGACGAGCAGGACGTTGCGGTAGTCGACGGCGTCGCGGAAATACGCGAGCGCGTCCTCGTCGCGTCCCTTCCCTTCGGCGGCGCCGGCGAGCTTGTAGAGCAGCGTCGCCTCACCGATCAGGTCGAGGGCGGTGTTGGCGAGGGCGATGTCCTCCTCGAGGATCGGGCCGTGGCCGCACCATTCGGAGATGCGATGGCCGAGCACGAGACGGTCGTCCGCCTGGCGAACCAGGTATTCGAAGCTCGACATCAGAAAACTCTAATGCCTCGCGGCACCTTGTAGAACTGCGGATGGCGATAGGCCTTGTCGTTGCCCGGATCGAAGAACGGACCCATGTCCTCGGGCGTCGACGCGGTGATCGCGGCGCTCGGGACGACCCAGATGCTCACGGCTTCGCCGCGGCGGCCGTAGACGTCGCGCGCGTTCTGGAGCGCCTGCTCGGCCGTCGCCGCGTGGACGCTGCCGGCGTGCTCGTGCGCCTCACCCTTCGGCGGCTGGAGGAAGACTTCCCACAACGGCCACTGCGAATCGTTCATCTGCTGCTCGCTCATGCTGCCTCGCTCGCGGCGGCCGACTGCTTGGCCGCATACGCCGTCGCTGCCTTGCGCACCCACTCGCCTTCGTCGTGCGCCTTGTTCCGCGCCGCCAGACGTTCGGCGTTGCACGGGCCATCGCCCTTCACGACGCGCCAGAACTCGTCCCAATCGATCGCGCCGAACTCCCAGTTCTTGGTCTCTTCGTTGTACTTGAGATCCGGATCGGGGAGCGTGAGGCCGATCGCCTGCGCCTGCGCGATGGTCAGATTCACGAAACGCTGACGGAGCTCGTCGTTGCCCTTCTTCTTGACGCCCCAGCGGATCAGCTCCGCGGAGTTCGGCGAATCCTTGTCGCTCGGGCCGAACATCATCAGCGACGGCCACCACCAGCGGTTCACGGCGTCCTGCGCCATCGCCTTCTGCTCCGGCGTGCCGGCGGCGAGGACGGTCATGATCTCGAAGCCCTGGCGCTTGTGGAAGTTCTCTTCCTTGCAGATGCGCACCATGGCGCGCGCGTACGGGCCGTACGACGCGTGCGCGAGCATCGTCTGATTGACGATCGCCGCGCCGTCGACGAACCAGCCGATGCAGCCGATGTCCGCCCACGTGAGCGTCGGATAGTTGAAGATGCTCGAGTACTTCGCCGTCCCGTCGAGCAGCTGCTGGACGAGCTGCTGGCGATCGACGCCGAGCGTCTCGGTGCCGCAGTAGATGTAGAGGCCGTGTCCGGCCTCGTCCTGCACCTT
>CBHWBX010000186.1:0-8000 GCA_966111935.1 uncultured Gemmatimonadaceae bacterium | reverse complement strand
CCGCGGGCCGGCGTTGAGGATCGTCACGGTATCGCCGCCGCTGAACTTGTAATACCGATCGCGATCGGCGGCGAAGGGATGCACGGCGACGAGCGATGTCGTATCGGGACGAGACTGCCGCGCACGCGCGAAGTACGTCCCGAGCGACAGGCGTTCGCCGTAGAGCGTCGGAACGGTCCAGCCGCGGACGATGCTCAGCGTCGAGTACGGCACGCCGACACTCTGCGACCGATAGCCGACGATGTGCAGGTCGTAATCGCCTCCGCGCTTCCACCTTCCAGCGGTCGCCATCTGCTCGACCTCGGCGGTGTGCTCGCGACCGAGCGAGTCGCGAATCAGCAGCGACACCTCGGTCTCGATGTGACTCGTGTAACCGCCGAGGGCGTCGGGCGGGCGGTGGTTCGACGCCGCGACCGCCGCCACGAGCGCGCGGAGCGCGGGTGTGGCGTACGTCGAGTCGACCATCTGAGGCGCGGCGGCGAGCTGCGCCCAAAGCAGGAAACCGATCATCAAAGCGCGTTGGTGGACGCGCTCACTACGATCAGGAAGCCGACAAGGTGTCGAGCGCCTCGGTGGCTTCCGTCCAGGCTTCGAGGGCTGTCTCGAGCTCCGCCTTCAACCGATCGAGCTCGGCGCCCAACTCCCTGGCGCGCGTGACTCCGGAGGGCTTCGTGTACAACTCGGGATCCTCGAGCTCCGCAGTCAGCGCAGCGGTGCGTTGTTCGAGCGTCTGAATCCGTTCTTCGAGCTCCGTGACTCGCTGCTTCGCGGCGCGGAGCGTCTTGCGCGCGTCCCGACCGGCGTCCTCACGACGCGCGGTCTTTTTCTTCTCTTCGACGCGGCGCAGCGCCTCCTCTTCGGCGGCCTTCACCGACGCCGCATGGGCGCGCTCGGCTGATACCGTCTCCCACTCGGCGAAGTTCCCGTCGAAGTCCGTGATGCGACGGTCGTGCAGCACCCAGACCCGCGTCGTGAGCGAACGGAGCAGCTCACGATCGTGGCTCACGAGCAGCACCGTGCCCTCGTAGTCCTCGATGGCGTCTTCCAGCGCTTCGATCGACTCGACGTCGAGGTGGTTCGTCGGTTCGTCGAGGATCAGGAGGTTGGCGCCGCTGAGCACGAGCATCGCCAGCGCGACGCGGGCGCGCTCGCCGCCCGACAACGTATCGGCGTGACGCTGCACCTCGTCGCCCGAAAAACCGAAGCGTCCGAGATGTCCCTGGATCATTCGACGGTCCCAGGTCGGGCGCAGGTCGCCGATGACGTCGTACAGCGACTTGTCGAGCGGAACCTGTGCGAGATCCTGTCGATAGTAGCCGACGGTGATGCCGCCGCCGATCCGCAGCTCGCCGCCGGCGATGCGGTGCTCGCCGAGCAGCGTGCGAATGAACGTCGACTTTCCTGACCCGTTCGGGCCGATGAGGCCGAGGGTGTCGCCGCGCATCAGCGTGCCGTTGAAGTCGTTCACGAGCACGCGGTCCTCGACCTTGATCACCGCGTGTTCGCCCTGAATCACCCGATCGCCGCCGCGCTCCGCGACTTCGAAACGCACCGCCATCACGCTGTCTTCGCCGACCGGAGCGCTGAGACGAGGCATCCGCTCGAGACGCTTGCGCCGGCCCTGCGCCTGCTTGGTATTCTGTCCGGCGATGTTCCGCGCGATGTAGTCCTGCTCGGCCGCGATCTTCTTTTGCTGCTGATCGAACTGGCGCTGCTGGGTGAGGCGACTGAGCCGGCGCTGTTCGACGAACGCAGTGTAGCTGCCGCTGTACGGCGTTGCGCTGTCGCCCTCGAAGTGCAGCACGTGATCGACGATCGCAGCGAGGAAAGCCCGGTCGTGGCTGATCACGAGCACCGTGGTGCTCACGTTCGCGAGGTACTCCTCGAGCCATCTGGTGGTCTCGAGATCGAGGTGGTTCGTCGGCTCGTCGAGCAGCAGGACGTCGGCCGGCGACACCAACTGACGCGCGAGGCCGAGTCGACCGCGCTCGCCGCCGCTCAGTTGCGCGATCGGCGTCGCGCGCGCTGCCACGGGATCAAAACCGAGGCCGTGCAGCACCGCGTCGACACGCGGGGCGATGGTGTAGCCACCTTCCCGCTCGAACCGCTCGAGATCCTTGCCGTACTTCGCGAGCGCGGCTTCGCTCGAATCGTGCTCGAGCTGCTCGGCCTGGACCGCCAGTGACTTCTCGAGCGCGAGCAGGTCGGCAAACTGGCCGGCCGCGGCTTCCCAGATCGTCGATGCTCCGCCGAAATCGCGATGCTGCTCGAGCAGCGAGACGCGGATCCCCGGCTGCCTGGCGATCTGGCCGCTCGTGGGCTGCGCCTCGCCGGTGAGCAGGCGAAAGAGCGTCGTCTTGCCCGTGCCGTTGCGTCCGACGATCCCCCAGCGATCGCCGGCGCCGACGGTGAAGGTGATGTCCTTGAAGAGCGTCGTGGCGCCGAACTCCACCGCGACGCCCGAAACGCCAAGCTGCGTCACTTTTTCGTCCAGTCCTTCCAGTCCTGTTCGGCCAGACCCACGGTGAGCGCGTTGCCGTTCCGGACGAGAGGCATGCGAAGCAGGAGCGGCTCGTCGACGAGCTTGTTCAGCCACGTCTCGTCGGAATACCGGGAATGCCGCAGCCCCAGCTCCTCGTAGCGCTTCGACTCTTTGTCGATGAGTCGATCGAGTCCGAACTTCTGGACGAAACGCTTGAGCTCCCCCAACGACGCCGCGCGTTCGTTGAGGTCGACGAAATGGGTCTTCACGCGACGCTCCGCGAAGAAGCGCAGCGCCTTGCGTGTATCCGAGCTCTTTTTGACGCCGAAGATCTGGACTTCCATGGTATTTTCTGTTCGTGTCCGGAGACCAAAGGTATACGTTCACGCCCGCGTGGTGGGTCAGGGGCGGCCACGCGCAGACGCTCTGGGGAAAATTCTTTCGGCCGCGGCCGTCGCTTCCAGCTCGAGTCGAGCGGTGGGACACGCCGGACGGCGACTTTTTGGACGTCTACCGGCTCGACGCTCGCACCGGGGCGCCCCGCCTCATTTTCCTGCATGGTCTCGAGGGCACGATCCAGTCGCATTACGTCTCGGGAATGTTCGCCGAGGCCCAACGGCGAGGCTGGGGCGCCGACCTCATGATCTTCCGCGGCTGCGGCGACGAGCCGAACCGCAATCCGCGCTTTTACCATTCCGGCGAGACGACCGATCTCGCATACACGGTCGATCGGGTGCGTGCCGAGCACCCGGCTTCTCCGTTGCTGCTCGCCGGTGTGTCGCTCGGCGGCAATGTGCTCCTCAAGTTTCTTGGCGAACAGGGCACCGGGCTGTCCCCCCAGGTTCGCGCCGCCGCCGCGGTCTCCGTCCCGTTCGACCTCGAGCGCGGTTGTCGCCACATCGCGCACGGCTTCTCGAAGGTCTACGATCGGCACTTTCTGCGAACGCTGCGCGCGAAGGCACTCGCCAAGCTCGAGCGCTATCCGGAGCTCTTCGATCGTGCGCAGCTCGAGCGCGCCGAGTCGATCTACGATTTCGACGATGCCGTGACCGCGCCGGTGCACGGGTTCGCCGACGCGCACGACTACTACTCGCGATCGAGCGCGCTCGGTTTCCTGAGTCGCGTGAGCGTGCCGACGCTGCTGCTCAGCGCGATCGACGATCCGTTCCTGCCGTCGGAGGTTCTCGACGAGGTGCGTGCGATCGCCGAGCATAATCCGCGACTGACGCTCGATTTTCCGGCGCATGGTGGGCACGTTGGATTCGTGGCAGGGCGGTTGCCCTGGCGACCCTTCTACTACGCCGAGTGGCGCGTGTGCGAGTTCCTCGCCTCGGCGCTATAGTCCATGCTCAACCGCCGGCCCTCGCCGGCATACAATAGAGAGCACATGACCATCGTCTATCTCGCCTGTTTCATCGGCGGGCTTTTGCTGGCCGTTCGCATCATGATCGCCGGCGTCGAACGTCCGCGTGAAGAGCATCCGCGGGGCGAACGGACCTTCCGGCTGTCGCCGCCCGTCGTCGCCGTGTTCGCGGTGCTGTTCGGCCTCATCGGATACATCCTCACACGGCAGGCCGTCGGTTCGCCGGTGACGGACGCCGTGATCGCCGCGGTTGTTGCTGGAGTGGTCGCCGCGATCACGGCCCATCTCGTGCGGGATTGGTGGAAAGTGACGCCGGAGCACGAGACCGACGACGAGCGATTCGTGCTGCAAGGACATGTGGCACGCGTCACGAAAACGATCGGCGGCGGCGTGGATGGCGAGGTCAGTTACGAGATCGGCACCAAGAAGTTCGTGCATCCGGCGCGCGGGATCGACGACACGACCCTTCCCGCGGGCTCGGAGGTCGTGATCGAGCGGATCGAGGATGGCGTCGTCTACGTCGAGTCGTGGGCGGAAGTCGAGAAGCGTCTGTAAGGCCACCGCTCCGGCGACCCGGCAGGCGAGGGAGGAGTCGCGATGCAGGAAGCAGTACTGACCATTCTGATCCTCGGCGGATTTTTCGTTCTGCGCGGGATCCTCGCGACGGTTTTCTTCTTCTATCTGATTCCCGAGGGCGTGAAGTGTCCGAACTGCGACGCGGAGACCGTCCGCGTCGAGTCACGCGGCTGGAACTTCCTGATGCCGCGCTTCCGGACGAGCTGGTGCCTGGCGTGCGGGTGGCATGGACTCCTGCGGGACGATCCGACCCACCGTCACGCCGACGCGTACAGCTTGAGCCATTCGGGCCAGTTCCCCGAGAGCTCGAAGAAGTCGTCGAAGTAGACGAGCCCTGATTCTTCGAGCTCAGCGATGAGCTCGCCCAGCGCGTCGCCGTCCGATCCGTGAATCGGACCGATCGCGATCAGGTTTCCTTCGACGCGAAATTCGTCGGCGGTGAGTCCCAGACGCTCGTCGATCGCGGCGCGGGTGAGACCGCTCTTTTCGTAAGCCTGGCGGCGAAGGAAGAGCGTCGGCGCGCCGGTCGCGGTGGAAAGTGCCATCGATTTCACCTCGGGTTCGCGGGATGCGGAGAATATAGACGTGGCACTTGTCCGCCCGACGAGCGGGCCGGGTCAATAACTTTCCATCCATGAGCACGCACGGCTCTTCCCAGGATTTCGAAGCGACGTTCGACGTCATCGTCGTCGGGGCCGGTCACGCCGGTACCGAGGCGGCGGTCGCCGCGGCCCGCGCCGGTGCGCGCGTCGCCATCGTGACGAGCGCGCTCGAGACGATCGGCCAGATGTCGTGCAATCCGGCGATCGGCGGCGTGGCCAAGGGCACTGTCGTCCGCGAGGTCGACGCACTCGGCGGAATCATGGGACGGGCGACCGACCTCGCGTCACTCCAGTTCCGGATGCTCAATCGCAGCAAGGGTCCGGCGGTGTGGGCGCCGCGCTCGCAGTGCGATCGGGGATTGTATCGCCGCGCCGTGCGCGGTCTGCTCGAGGAGCACGCGACCCTCCAGCAGATTCAGGGCACCGTCGCGCGGCTCATCATCGATGACGAGGCGCGCACGATTCGCGGCGTCGAGACACTCGAAGGCCGCCGGTTCGGCGCGACGTCGGTCGTCATCACGACCGGAACCTTTTTGCGTGGTCGCATCCACATCGGCACCGAGACGAAGATCTCGGGCGGGCGCGCCGGTGAGTCGGCGGCGACGCACCTCGCCGAACAGCTCGAGCGCGTCGGGCTCGTGGTCGAGCGATTCAAGACCGGCACGCCGCCGCGCATCGATGGACGCTCGGTGAACTACGCCGCGATGGAGCGCCAGGACAGCGAGATCGAAGCGTTCGACTATTCCTGGTCGCACTTCTGGACGTCGCCGCGTCGCGAAGGCGAGCGCGCGCGTCATCCGGAACAGATCCCGTGCTGGATCACCTTCCTCGAGGAGCCGGGGAAGCAGATCATCCAGGAGAACATCGCGAAGTCGGCGATGTACGGCGGCGCGATCGCGTCACGCGGTCCGCGCTACTGCCCGTCGGTCGAAGACAAGATCGTGAAGTTCCCGGCCGCCGAGCGTCACCAGCTCTTCCTCGAGCCCGAGGGGCACGACACGACGGAGCTGTACGTGAACGGCCTGTCGACGTCGCTCCCGGCGACGGTGCAGATCGAGATCCTGCGCTCGGTGCCTGGGCTCGAGGATGTCCGGATGACACGCGCCGGCTACGCGATCGAGTACGACTACTATCCGCCGACCCAGCTCGACGCGACGCTTCAATTGAAGGCGCTGCGCGGGTTGTTCTTCGCGGGACAGATCAACGGTACGACGGGCTACGAGGAAGCGGCGGGGCAGGGTGTGATCGCCGGGCTCAATGCGGCGCGTCAGGCACTCGGCCGGAGCGGCGTGGTCCTCGGACGCGAGACGTCGTACATCGGCGTCCTGATCGACGACCTCGTGACGCGCGGTGTCGACGAGCCATATCGACTGTTCACGTCGCGGTCGGAGTTTCGTCTGACGGTGCGTCAGGACAACGCGCTGCGGCGACTCGCGCCGACGGGCCTGGAGCTCGAGCTGTTCAACGACGTCGAGCGAGCCGTGATCACGCGCCGATTCGCCGACGAGGATGCCGCGCTGTCGCTCGCCGAATCGACGAGCATCCTGCCCGCACAGGCCGCACCGGTGCTCGAGCGCGCGGGCAGCGCACCCTTGTCGCAGTCGGTGAAGATCGCCGAGGTGGCGAAGCGCCAGCAGATCGCGCTCGGCGATTTGTTCGCGGCCGTCGGCGTCGGCTCGGAGTTGCGGCCGGAAGCGGTGGTGACGGCGGAGCTGGAGCTCAAGTACGCCGGCTACTTCGTGCGCGAGCGCGATCAGGCGGCGAAGCTCAAGCGGATGGGCCAGTTCGCGCTCGACGCGGACATCCCATATGAGGCGATGACGTCGCTCTCGTTCGAGTCTCGCCAGAAGCTCGCGACGATCCGTCCGTCGACGCTTGCGCAGGCCGCGCGGATCCCGGGCGTGAGCCCGACGGATCTCCAGAATCTGGTTCTCGAGATCGAGAAGCGCCGTCGAACCGCGGCGCGATAGCGCGACGACAAGCGGCTGGCAGTCGTCCCCGCGCGTGCGCGCCAAGAGAAATCTCTAATTAAAAGTATCTATCGCACGCCGAGCCCTTGCGAGGAATCGTCGGGCGGGATCTATTTAGTATCATCTTGGTACTAATCTCCAGCATGCTGCTTGCTGGATGACTTTTGTACCCGAAACACAGGGAGATCTACCGTGCGTAACTCAGTGGTGCTCGCCGCGGTCATCGCGGTGGGAGGTGCGTTGGGGTTGCCGGCGCAGGCCGTGTCGGGCGGGAGCGTGGTGCCGCAGATCGTGACGAGCGGGAGCGGCGAGGCGACCGTCTCTCCGGACCGGGCGACGATCCTGATCGGAGTGCAGACCAAGGCGGCGACGGCGGCGCAGGCCGGTGCGGAGAATGCGCGGCGGCAGAAGGCGGTGCTGGACACGCTTCGTGCACTCGGCCTGGGCAGCGACCAGCTGTCGACGATGAACTACAACGTCTTCCCGGACATGCAGTACAACCAGACGAACGGGACGAGCCGAGTGGTCGGGTATACCGTGACGAACACCGTGAAGGCGGAGGTCCGCCGGATCGATGACGTCGGCCGTCTGGTGGATGCCGCGCTGGCGAAGGGCGCGAACGAGATCACGAGCCTGCAGTTCACATCGTCGAAGGCGGACTCCGTCCGCCGGACGGCGCTGGCGAAGGCCGTGGCGAACGCACGAGCGGATGCCGAGGCGCTCGCCCGCGCCTCCGGCGGTTCATTGGGGCAGTTGATCGAGGTGAGCACGACCGTCCAACCGATTCGTCCGATCGCGTATGACATGGCGCGCGTCGCGGCGGCGAAGGCCGCGCCGACGACGCCGATCGAGCCGGGGCAGCAGACGATCACCGTCGAGGTGACGGGGCGTTGGGGGTTTGTGCCTAGGTGATCTGAGATCTGGGGTGCGGGATCTGAGAGTTGCGGGGATCGGGAGCGAGGATCGGGGAGCGAGGATCGGGGAGCGAGGATCGGGGAGCGAGGATC
>CBHWBX010000185.1:0-8050 GCA_966111935.1 uncultured Gemmatimonadaceae bacterium | reverse complement strand
GGCGCCGCGCGTTCATCAGATCCATCATCTCGTCCGTGATGCTCACGTTCGGCATGCGGACGTAGCCGTTCTTGTCGGCGTCGGGGTGGCCCGGGTCGTACACGAGCGCGCCCTGGGTCTTGTCCTCGCCGATCGAGGCGACGCGCACGCCGCCGTCGACGGTCGTGGCGTCGTTCGCCGCGGTGCCGCTCGCGGTCGTCGTCGCCGACGGGGCTGTCGCCGACCCGGGGCCGGTGCCGGGCGCGGGCGCGATGCTCGACGCCGACGTGCCCGCCGTCATGCTCTCGCCCTGCGGATTCACCGCCTCGAGGTTCACGGTGCGGCGCTGGTACGGGCCGCCCTGCGGCGTGCGGGTCGTCTCGGCGTTCGCGAGGTTCTGCGCGGTCACTTCCATGCGCATGCGCTGCGCGGACAGCCCGCTCGACGCGATCGCAAGCGCGCTGAACATCGGCCGAGGCGCGTCGGCGCGCTGCGGCGGCGTGGGAACGGAGGTGATCGGAGGAAGCGTCATGGGTCAGCTCACCGGTCCTTGATCGACGTGCGCAGCTGCGCGTAGGTCTTCTCGAGCAGCTTCGCCGTCGCCTCGTATCGGAGCTGCTCGTCGGCGAGCGACGTCATCTCCGCTTCGAGGTCGACCTCGCCGCCTTCGCTCGGCTTGCCGGTTGCCGGATCGACCGGCAGCGCGAACCCGCTGCCGTTGTTGACCGACGCCTGCGCCACCCGCGACGCCATGGCGCGCGTCCGCATCGCACTCAGATCGAGCGCGTCCTTCAGGTCGTTCGCGTTCGTAACGCGGTTGATGACGCCGAAGAGCATTTGGAGGGGTGGTGTCGGAGGGAGGAGGGAAGTGCGACTGCTGCGGTGGGCCTGACTTGCGGCACACGTAAAAGCAGGGCCCGGACCAGACCGGCACAACGAAAAAACGGCCGATTTTCCAAACGGAAATCGGCCGTTAAGTGTTTGTGGTTATTGGTTTTACGAAGCTATCCCGTCTCTCGGTCCCCGATCCCCGATCCCCGCTCCCCCAGCGGCATTTTCTTCCACACCGGCAACATCTGCCGAGCGTTTCGGGTCGGACAGATTTGCCGGGCTGCCCTCAGCGCTTCACGAAGATCCGCTTCGGAATCATCACATGGACTCCCACGGTTCCGTCCACGAGTTGTGTGATGTCGACGTCGGAGGAGACGCTCAGGAGCTGGTAGGCGTCCTCGCGCTTCATTCCTTTGAGGTCCACGAGCAGGTTGATCGCTTCGTTCACCGCCGTCTTCGTCGCTTTGACGAGTGCCGAGTCGGTGCCCATGGCGATGTAGTGCGTCGGCGTTTCGCCGCGCGGCCAGGTGAGATGCATGTTCTTGTGCACGACGACCTGGATCCGGCTGATCAGCGACGTCTCCATCGCCGTGATGTCGACTTCGCCGTTCCCTTGGCCGGCGTGTCCGTCGCCCAGCTCGAGAAGCGCGCCTTTGGTCCACACCGGAATGAACAGCGCCGTTCCCTGGACCAGCTCCTTGTTGTCGAGGTTCCCCGCATGGATGCTCGGCGGCGCGCTGTTCACGCGACCCGACGATGCCGGCGGGGCGACGCCGACGCTGCCGAAGAACGGATGCAGCGGAATGATCACGTCGTCGCTGAATTTCCCGAGCATCCGGACCGTATCGAGCTCGATGATGCGCGACTTCGACTGGCCCGGAAAGAATTCGGGCATGAACCCGCTGCGCGGGCCGAAGGAATTGCAGGCGTAGTCGATCGCCGGCTTGATCGACTTGAAGCGGACCTCGAGGACGTCGCCCGAGTCGGCGCCTTCGACGAAGATTGGGCCGGTGAGAATGTGTCCGCCCGGCCCGGTCTTCATGGAAGCGCGCGCGGCGTAGATCGCCTTCGCTTCCGGCTCGACGCGGTTCGAGTCGAGTCCCGCGCGGACGAGCGACTGCGGGCTGCACGTCGAGAGCGCGCGGACCGTGACTTCATCGCCGGAGGCGACGCGGAGCACCGGCTCGCCCGCGGCGTCGTACCAGCCCCACGCGACGGTCTTCGGTGTCGGCATGAGCGTGTACGAGTGGCCGGCGACCGGCGTCGACCAGTCGAGGGGGCGCGACGCGGCGAGCCACGATGCGGCGGGCGCGCCCGAGGGAAGCGTCGCCGATCCGGCCTGGGTGACAGAAGAAGACGGGGCATGGCAGCCTGCCGCCATCGCCCCGCCGAGTAGCACCGCGCTGATTCCAAGTCGCATCGTCATTCGCCGTCTCCGTCCGACTTCGATCCGTTCAGTTTATTGCGCAGGGTGCGCACGCTGATGCCGAGCAGCTCCGCCGCCTTCGTGCGGTTGTTGTTCGAGACCTCGAGGGCACGCTCGATCAGCTTTGCTTCGGCCTCGTTCACGTTGAGCGAGGTGAGGATCACCGCCCCTTCGGGTACGGTCATCGTCCCGGTGCCGTTGCCCCCCGGCTCGGGGATCGCCATGAACTCGCTCGAGATGCGCGCCGGGGTCGGGCCGCTCCACGCGCCGCTCAAGCCAAACCGTTGTCCGTCAAAGGCATGCAGCGGGATCACCGGCTCGCCGGAGAGAATCACCGCGCGCTCCACCGCGTGCTGGAGCTCGCGGACGTTGCCCGGCCAGTCGTACTGCAGGAGCAGCTCGAGTGCCTGCGGGGCGATGCCCGTGATCTCCTTGCCGATCTCCTGACCATACAGCGTCGCGAAGCGGTAGGCGAGGAGCGCGATGTCATCCTTCCGCTCGCGGAGGGGCGGGAGGCGGACCGGGATGACGCCCAATCTATAGTAGAGGTCCTGCCGGAAATGCCCGGCCGCGGCGTAAGCGGCGAGGTCGCGATTCGTCGTCGCGATGATCCGGACGTCGACCTTGATGGCGACCGATCCGCCGACGCGCTCGAACTCCTGCTCCTGAAGGACGCGCAGGAGCTTCGCCTGGAGATCGAGCCGCATCTCCGAGATTTCGTCGAGGAGTAGGGTGCCGCCGTGCGCGCGCTCGAACGCGCCTTCGACGCGCTTGATCGCGCCCGTAAAGGCGCCCTTCTCGTGGCCGAACAGCGCGCTCTCGATCAGCCCTTCGGGGAGGGCGGCGCAATTGAGCTTGATGAACGGTCCGTCGCGCCGCTCGCTCTGGGCGTGGATCGCGCGGGCGAAGAGCTCCTTGCCGGTGCCGGATTCGCCCTCGAGGAGGACGGTCGCGCGGGTCGGCGCCGCGGTGGCGACGGTCTGGAGGACTCGACGGATGGCCGGACTGTCGCCGATGATCTGGCGCTCGTTCCGGTACTCCATGACTTCCTTACGGAGCCGCTCGTTCTCGCGACGGAGCCGAACGACTTCGAGCGCCTGATTGACCGCGAGCTCGAGCTGCTCCGGACGCACGGGCTTCGTGATGTAGTCGATCGCGCCGGCTTTGATCGCGGCGACCGCGTGCTCGATGCTGCCGTAGCCGGTCAGCATGATGAGCGGGGTCTCGTACCCCTCCTGCCGGAGGAGGGCGAGGAACTCCAGCCCCGTGAGCCCCGGCATCCGGTAGTCCGAGATGATCAGGTCCACCGTCCCCGCCTGAAGCGCCTGGAGCGCCTGCGGGACGTTGTGGGCGGAAACTGTCTGATGCCCTGCGCGTTCGAGCGTATCCTGGAGGATCAGCCCGATCGCTGGTTCGTCATCGAGACAGAGAATCGTTGCCATAGAATGATTTAGGGCACCCGCTAAAGAACCGGCGGCCACCCGCCGATACTCGGAGCAGACGAAGTACGTCCGTCAGGGGCAACCCCGAGGGTGGAATGCGTATCACCAACAATATGATCGTATCCCAGCAGTTGGGTGGAATACAGCTCAACATGGCCGCGCTCCAGAAGGCCCAGGAGCAGCTGACGCTCGGGAAGCGGCTGACCGCCGCCTCCGACGATCCGACGGCGGCCACGCAGATCATGGATTCGGCGAGCTCGCTGCGGTCGCTCGATCAGTATCGAACGAACGTGCAGCGCGCCACGAGCCGCGTGTCGCTGGAAGATAGCGTGCTGTCACAGATTTCTGATCTCGTGGCGCGGGCCAAGCAGCTCGGCGTCTCTCAGGCGTCGGACTCGGCGACGGCGGCGACCCGCGCGACCGCGAACGCGGAAGTCGGCCAGATCTTCCAACAGATCGTCTCGCTCGGGAACACCAAGTTCGGGAACGAATATCTCTTCGGCGGCGACCAGTCGCTGACGGCGCCGTTCGCGACCACCGGCACCGCCGGCGCGACGCTCGACTACACGACCACCGGCTCGACCGGACAGCGCAACGTCGCCGTGGCCGAGGGCAAGGCGATGGCCGCGACCCACGACGGCCAGGACATCTTCAAGAACAGCGGCGTGCTCGACGCGGTGCGCGATCTTTCGCGCGCGCTCGATCCGAGCTCGCCTTCCTATGGAAAGACCGGCATCGCCGACGCGATGACGAAGCTCGACGGCGCGTTCGATTCCGTGCAGACGCTGATCGGCGATACCGGCGCGCGCGCCAACGCGCTCGACTCGGCGGGCCAGAATCTCGATGCGCTGAAGTCGAGCATCACGTCGTTCAAGTCCGGCATCGAGGAAGTCGATCTCGAGTCGGCGATGACCGAGCTGACGAGCCGGCAGCTCGCTTATCAGGCGGCGCTCGTCGCGACGTCGAAGCTCTCGAGCTTGAACCTCACGGACTACCTCAGATGACCCCTCTTGCTCTCATGTCGGACGAAGCAACCGTCACCGTGCGTTCCACCCTGCTCGGCGAGCTCGAAGTCTCGGCGGATCATCTCATCAGCTTTCCGAGCGGGCTGCTCGGATTCCCGGAGTGCCGCGAGTTCGCGCTCCTGCGCGGCGCGCGCGACGGGTTGTTCTGGCTCCAGTCGACGCAGTATGCGACGCTCGCGTTCGTCCTCGTCGATCCGTTCACCGTCGAAGACGACTATTCGTTCGACGTCTCGCCGCGACAGATCGCCGACCTCGGCGCCGCGGATCCGTCGGACATCGGACTGCTCGCGATCGTGACGCTCCCCGAGACGCGCGCACAGCAACCGACGGTGAACTTGCAGGGGCCGTTGCTGATCAACTTCCGAACGCGACGCGCGAAGCAGGTCGTATGTCAGGACTGTGATTACAGTGTGCGTCGCCCGGTGGATCTCACGCGTCTCGTCGCCTGACGAGACGCGTTTTTCTTTGTGGCGAATCGTTCCGCCGACGGCGTGCTCAAGTCGCGCTAAAGTCCGAACGGTGACCGACGATACTGAACTGCAGCAGCGACGAAGCAAGACGGTTCGCTAACGGAGCACGGACGCTCCAATTCACAGTTCAGGGAGGAACACCACGATGCGTATCAACACCAACGTCAGCGCGCTGAATGCCGCGAACAACCTCTCGCGTGTTCAGAATGCTGTCAGCAGCTCGATGGAGAAGCTGTCCTCGGGCTTCCGGATCAACCACGCTGCGGACGACGCCGCGGGCCTTGGCATTGCGAACAAGCTTCGCGCAGACGGCCGCGCATTGACGCAGGCATCGCGCAACGCCGAGCAGACGAACTCGCTGCTCCAGGTTGCTGAAGGCGCGACGAGCACGATCCAGTCGATCCTCGAGCGCATGAAGGAGCTCGCCACGCAGTCCGGTTCCGACACCGTGGACGCGGCGGGCCGTCAGTCGATCAACGCCGAGTTCACGCAGCTCCGCGACGAAATCACGCGTACCGTCGACACGACCAAGTTCCAGGGCAACAGCCTGCTCGACGGCAGCTTCGGTTCGGCCCCGAGCCAGCTCGCGGTCGCCGATATCTCGGTGCCGGCGAACGGTACGTCGGCCACCGGCTCGTACAGCTTCTCGATCAGCGGCACGACCGTCACGATGAGCGGCCCGTCCGGCCGCAGCGATTCGGTCGACCTCTCGACGCTCGGCGCTTCGGACTACTCGGGCGGCAAGGTTGCGCTCAAGTTCGGATCGGGCACGAGCCAGATCACCGTGAACGTCCTCGCCGACAACGCGAACGACATCACCAGCGTGTCGGACGTCCTCACGGGCAAGAGCTTCACGGTTGGTTCGGGCGCCGCGGCGACGCACACCGGTGCGTTCTCGGGCACGATGCCGGCCGGCTACTCGGTGGGCACGATCGGCAGCGGCGTCGCCGACGGCACCTACACCATCGTCGCGACGGATCGCACCTCGGTCGTCGGCGGCACGTCGAACACCACGCTGAACTCGGTCGCCAGCACGGTTGCCGCGGGCAACTACACCGTCGCGGTGACGGATGCGTCGGCCACCCTCTCGGCGGGCACGGTGTCGAGCATGAGCGGCCTGGCCGTTACCGGCGGCATGAAGGCGGGGGCGTACACCTTCTCGGTCGACACGACGAACAAGACGATCACGATGAAGGACTCGCTCGGCAACACGGTCGGCTCGGCGCAGACGTTCGCGTCCGGCAGCGGCGGCGCCGACGGCGAAGCGCTCGACTTCAGCCAGGGCGGCGTGAGCTTCCACCTCGCCGGCACCGGCGACAGCAGCACGTGGGCGAATATCAAGACGGCGCTCGAAGGCGCGACCGTCACGGTCACCGCGGCGAAGATCGACATCAAGCAGGGCGCGAGCGTCGTCGCCACGCAGAACCTGACCGCCGGCTACTCGACCTCGGGCTCGTCGAGCCTCAACTTCGCCAACGCCGGCTTCGACCTCACGGTCGACACCAGCACGGGCAAGGCCGACACCTACGCGAAGCTGAAGGCGACGCTGCTCAACGCCCAGATCGGCGTGACCGATGCGCACATCGACGTCAAGAACGGCTCGACGATCGTCGCGACGCAGAGCTACACCCCGGTCCAGGAAGCCGCGGGCCAGGCGATCAGCTTCAGCAACGGCAACATCGCCTTCAGCGTCTCGGCCGGCGCGAACACCGGCTGGTCGACCGTCTCGAGCACGCTGAACGGCCACACCCTGACCGTCTCGAGCACCGCCGCCGGCGCGAACACCGCGACCGCCGTCTCCGGTAACTCGACGACCCACCAGGCGCAGTTCATGATCGATTCGTCGGGCCAGTACAAGACGAACGACCTGATCCAGCTCGGCGCGATGGACTTGACGGTGAACACGCTCGGACTGAGCGCGTCGATCCTCTCGACGGCGACGGGTGCCCGCTCGGCGCTCGCCACGATCGACTCGGCGCTCGGCACGGTGGCTTCGACGCTCGGCACGATCGGTGCGAACCAGAACCGCATCAGCTACGCGCAGGACAACCTCAAGACGAAGATCGCCAACTTCTCGGCGGCCGAGTCGGTCATCCGCGACGTCGACATGGCGGACGAGATGACGAAGTTCTCGAAGAACAACATCCTGGCGCAGGCCGGTACGGCGATGCTTGCTCAGGCGAACCAGGCCGGACAGAGTGTGCTCCGTCTGCTCCAGGGCTGATTCAGACTGACCCGGATGGGATCCCGGAGGCGGGGGCTTAGGCCCTCCGCCTCCGGGAATTTCGGCTTTGTGCCGATACTCATCTGTGGGACGACTTTCATGAGTGACGAACATGGCCTCCACTAGCGGCGCATCATCGAGCGTGCAGGGTCTTGCCAGCGGGATCCAATGGCAGGACCTGATCGACCAGCTCATTCAGGTCGACACGACGAATCAGATCACGCCGATCACCAACAAGATCTCCGCCGCGCAGCAGAAGCAGACGGCGTGGACTTCTTTCGGCACGGCCATGTCGACGCTCCAGGCGTCGTTGAAGACGCTGAAGGATGGGACGGCGTTCACGGGCCTCTCGGCGAGCGTGCCGGTCAGCCCGGTCTCGAGCAAAGGCCTGCTCACCGCGACGACGTCGTCGAGCGCGGTCCCCGGTTCGTACAACGTGCAGGTGCTCTCGACGGCGAGCGCGCAGACGCTGAGCGGCAACGTCGTGAGCGATCCCACCGCGGCGCTCGGATTGAACGGGCAGTTCGCCGTCGCCGGACGCATCGTGAGCATCGCGACGACCGACTCGCTCAATTCCGTTCGCGACAAGATCAACGCGCTCAACACCGGCGCGGCGCCGGGCCCCGGCGCGGCGGCGGTGCGCTACGCGGGGT